>JAFGMP010000031.1 GCA_016927495.1 Candidatus Latescibacterota bacterium
GCTTCTCCCCAAATACAAAGATCCGCTTCTCGGTTGGTTTTACCATTACATGAAAAATGGCGAAACCCTTATGGATGCCATTTACGACACGGAAAATGTACCCCGGGAAGACCCGTTTTCACAAAATCCCGTCAGGGTATTCCGCGATATAGGCACCACCGTTTTCAGAAGCGGATGGCAGGCAGATGATTTCATTTTTGTTATGCGTACCGGGCCGTTCCGTAACCACCAGTTCATGGATCAGGGTTCGTTCTGGCTCAGCGACCGGAACACCGTCTTCATCGACCGCCGTCACGGAAGTACCGAACCGTATGTAGGCGCGGTACTCTATGAGCCGTGGTACATCCAGCCGGTGTCCCATTCAACCATACTGATCGACGGCAACCATCAAAGCCAGCGCACCGGAGACATCCGTAATTTTGCACCGGGATTCGACGATTACGCGTTCATCTCACATTTTCTGGACGGCGACCATGCGTCATTCGTTTCGGGTGATATCGGCAGGGTCTACTGGGGCAAGGTCAAAGAAATGCAGCGTAATATTATCTATTTAAAACCAAGGACTCTGCTCATGCTCGACACGGTGGTTCCTGTGGAAAAAGATGTGGATGTGACATTGCTGTATCAGACACTGCACCTGAAAGATATAACTGCCGGAACCGATGTTTCCACGATTAACAAGGATGGCAAAGTTCTCCAAATAAACCACATGTATCCCAAAAACCTTACGGTAAATGCGGTTGAAACCCCACATTATTTTTACACGTTGTTGAGAGAACGGCCGCTCGAACGTGAGGGGATGCTCACCGTTACGACCCGGACATCCGGCATTCCGCTCGTTATCGCAAATCTGCTTTCAACGGATTCGGATGTAACCTATGAGCAAGGTGACGGATTTGTATGGGGAACGGTCAATAAAGCTGCCTTCTGTTTTTCAACCCGACCGGGAAAGATATACCAACAAGGTGATATAACAACAGATGCATTGGCGTTATGCCCGGCTGGTAACAATACGTTTGTTGCGCTTTGCACCACATTTAATAACGTTAATGGTTTAACAGTCGACTCAAGCAAACAGATTACGTTTGAAGTATCGCAGGTAAGCACTGAAGCGGTTTCTGCTTTTAAATACTATATCGCAGAAGTAAGCACGGTACAAATCGGTGCCCCTGAGCCATTGGAAAGTGTCTCGGTGAACGGCAAAAAAATTGATTCGTCGGCGTTATCCGGCAACCGAAAGAATGTTTCCTTGACTCTTCCTGCAGGAGAGGGTGAAATACAATTGATTTCGCGTCACCGATAGAATCAGGAGATTGCTTCGTCATCTCATTCCTCGCAATGACAGACAAATGTAAAAACTCGACAAAAGGTTATATAATGATTATGGACTCGCGAAAAATTGTATCAGTCGAAAAAATTAATGCCTCAATAGCCAATGCGGCTTTAGAGCCGTATACCTACTCGGAAAACTTTTCGTCCGGCACCCTTGCAGCCTGGGCATCCTATCCGCTATGGCAGGATACTGCCTACGATCCGAATTTCAGAATCGACTCCATTGTCCCCGGTGATCCTAACATATCAATAGTTCAGAAAGTTACACCGTACACCAATGTCGATGCATACGCCGGGGCGCAAAAACTGCTGGATATGTATCTTGTACCGGATTCGACAATCAGCTTGAGCTATTACCTGAAGTCACATTTGCCATTCGAGTTTTTCACCGTAAGACTTGCGGCAGGGCCGGACGGCAAAATCGATTTCACGGTCTCGAATCCTCGATGTAACCAATGGGTACAACTTGTGGTCACTTTTGATGATTTTGTCACACAGAATCCCCGTATCTCCGGCAGGGATAGAATCAAGGTAAATGCTCTTGCTGTCCTCGCAAAATTACCCGATGCCGACCCTGCCATGCCATTTTATTTGGGACTTGACAATATCGAGATTAAAGGCGCCCGTATGATGCCGTTCAGATTCACCGAGCCGGAAATGTACAAACTCTCCGAATGGAGTCAGTACATTCCACAAAAGCATTATTACAGCGGAGACACATTTAAACTTCAGGGCACATGGCCGCTCGATGCCGATCGTGTGGAACTTGTTATTACGCAGTTCACCGATATATTAAAACCGCTGTTTACGTCATCACTTGAAAAAAAAGGCGAGTCATGGTCGCTGAAACCGTTTGCGCTCGATTGGCCCGATGGTCTGTATACAGGCACATTACAGGCGTTCAACAATTCCATATTGATTTCAATTACCGAATTCACCATCCATATCGCACCGCGCAATATCGGCGGCAAACACCCGCGACTCTGGTTTGACAGCGAGACGCAAAAAGTGCTGGAAACCCGTATCCGCAGCGACAGATTCAGAAACGTGTATGAAAATCTTCCCATGGATGCGGCGCAGCAGCGCACAAAAGTTCCTGCCGAAGGTCTTATTTTCGACCTCGATCAGTTTCCGGACGAGGACTGGCTGCCCTCATGGGAAGCATGGGGATCGCGTCTCTACAACACTGCCGAATCGATATATGTCAACTCGCTTGCGTATGCTTTCCATAAAGATGCAGAAGCGGGCCGGTACACAAAGAATGTGCTCCTCAGGCTCGCGGAATTTGACAACTGGACACATCCCTGGCAGACCAAACGTGGTCGATTTACCGAACATCGTTCGGGCTGGTGGGCGCACCGTCTCGCATTGGCATATGACCTAACCTATGACCTGATGAATGAAGATGAACGTTCGAAAATCCGCAAAGCCTTTTGGGACTTTATCGTAAAAACCACACACCGTATGTATGTCGAAGACAACGATATCACCGGCAACACCTCGAACTGGATATCACATACTGCGGGCGCATCGCTCACCATGCAGGCGGTGATGTTCGGTGACGGCCCTGATGTTGAACTGCTCGAACCCTGTTTCACCGGCGCAGCTCTGAAACTGAATGCGTTCATTCGTAACATCTGCGATCCCGACGGCGCTTTCTGCGAAGGACTGGGATATAACAATTACACGTTTCATACCCTCTGCCAGAGCCTTCCGGCGCTAGAAAATGTGTTCGGTATCGATCTCAACGCGCCGCTAAACGGCACATATAAAGAGTATATATGGGCCGGTCCGATCAAAAACAGGCGATACTTTTTCTTCGGCGATACCGAAGGCTCCCTTAACCCGATCACCAACTGGGCATGGCTGCTTCCCGAATACCGGGACCCGCTGCTCGGCTGGCTCTACAATTACCTCAAGCACGGGGAAATGGAATCGAACACCAAGGCAAGTATGACCGGCTACATGAATCTGATCAATAAAAAGAATGAAACATTCATGGATGTGCTGTACGAAACCGAGGATGTACCGCAGGCCGAACCGTTCGGTGAAAATCCCGTGAAATGTTTCCGAAAGCTCGGTACCACGGTCTTCAAAAGCGGATGGGAACCCGATGACTTCATCTTCGTTATGCGCACCGGTCCGTTTTTCAATCATCAGCACATCGATCAGGGTTCATTCTGGCTTGCAGGCCGCGGGAGTGTTTTCATTGAGGAACGTACCGGAGGATCGTACTATGAGGATCCACTTTATCAGCCCCGGTACATTCAGCCTGTCGGTCACTCGACCATTCTGATAAACGGCAACCACCAGAGCCAGCGTGTGGGCGATCATCCGGATTTTGCCGAAGGATTCCACGATTACGCATTTATCGCACAGTTTCTCGACGGTGAATGTGCAGCATTTGTATCAGCCGACATCGGAAGGCTGTACTGGGGAAAAGTGGACGGAATTCTAAGAAACGTACTGTATCTCAAACCGGGAACGATCCTTATGCTCGATACCGTTATTCCTGGCAGCACCGATGCCGATATCACACTGCTCTATCAGACCCGCTGCCTGAAAGACATCCATTCCGGTCAAACCGACTCAACGATCACCAAAGATGGCAATGTGCTCCATATTAACCATGTGTATCCACGAAAAGCTGAGGTAAAAGCTGTAGAGACACCGCATTATCTTTATACTCTTCGGGAGGCCAAACCGCTGGTACACGAAGGCATGCTGACAATAACCGCACGGACCGAGGGCAAACCGCTTGTTATGGCGAACATCCTCACTGTCACAGACGGCGCTTTGCCCGATATAACTTACGAGTACGGTGACGGTTGCATCGAGGGATCGGTATACGGTACTCCGTTTGTGTTTTCGACACATCCCGGCAGCCGGTATGATACCGGTGAATTTTCCAGCGATGCTGCGGTTTTGACATGGACCGAGTCAACTATATTCGCCGCTTTGTGCACCGATCTTTCAAAAAACGGCAAAATACTTGTGCAGTCCGGGCAGCCGATGACCTGTGAGATTTCGTCCAACAGCCTCAAATACTGTCTCGAACAGGACAGCATTGTTACCATCGGTGTGGATAAAGAATCCCGGGCTGTTACGGTTAACGGTTTGGAGATTGAAGCATTCACTTATGATGCGGAAAGCAAAACGATTGAGGTTAAACTTTTTGGGGGTGAAGGTGAATTAAGGATGCTATAGTGGTTATTAAGTATGGCTGATTCCGAATAGTTATGCACAAGTCTGCCCCTATAACACAATTAGTGCGAGGTTTAGAAAAAACTTTTAACATGCCTTATTATTGGTAAAACATTCCAATATCTCAAGTTTATTGTTGATACGTTCCCTTAATTTTTTCTATGAAAAACACAATTCTGTCAATATCCTGTTGATTAATGTGATTTCGCCTAAATGAGAAAACCAATTTCTTTAAGTTGAAATAATTATGGCTATTTGTTCGGAAAATATATCCCGGATTTTGAAAGCTCTGAGTTTCGCCGCAGACAAGCACCGCAATCAACGCCGCAAAGACCGTCAGGCATCACCTTACATCAATCACTGCATCGATGTTGCAAAAATTTTATGGGAAATTGGCGGAATACGGGATATTCCGGCAATCGTGGCGGCTATACTTCATGATACACTCGAGGATACCGATACAACTCCTGAGGAGCTTGACCGGGAATTCGGCAGCGAGATACGGTCGATTGTGGAGGAGGTA
>JAFGMP010000248.1 GCA_016927495.1 Candidatus Latescibacterota bacterium
AAAAGTTATGTCCACTACACCCGAACCATGTCCGTAACTCGCTGATTTTAAAGATGTTTTTTCTTAATGGTGTAGAAAATGGGTAAAACACTTGCAATAGCGAGTGGCATGGGGACCGTAACTGTGGGAAACATTAAAAATGGAGATTTTATATTGAATGATTATGGAGCTCAATTTTCCTATCCCTGTAAAAAATATTATTCATTACGAGATGGTTCCCTGATTTGGGGATTCGGGTTGAGAGATTTTTACATCGCTGACCTGGTAAATGGTACCGTTAAAGAAGAATTAGCTTCTCACAATGGAAATGAGCGGATTGTCCAGATGGATGTCCTTGATCGTGATAAACCGACACTTTATGTCGAAATTACAAAGACTAACTGGGGCGAATATATTCAAAGAGAGTTGGTTTACGATCCTGTCGATAAAAAATCAATTGACACGATAAATGATTACAAGGGCGAATTATTCCTTTTACCAAATGGGAATATCCTTTTTGAAAAATTCAATGGTTCTTTACCTGCTACTTGGAAAATTGGAAAGGGTTTTAAAACTGGTTTGAAGGATAATTTGTTAACTGACAAATTAAACGATGCAAAAGTTTACGTATGGTCTATTTCGTACTCTTATCAAAACAATTTAATGATTGGTTTTAACACCATCAATGACAAAGACATCTATTACGTTATCAAATGGGATGACAACTTCGAGGATGTATCCATCGAGCCATTCTCATTTCAAAGGGACCCTGATCGATATCTCTGGGACCACTTCGAAATCTCCCAAGACGGGAAATGGGCCAAAACTGTCTCCAAACTGAAAAAATCCGACCAACGCACCGACGATATCACTTTCTACGCCGTCAACGACTCCTTCCCCCAGTCCCTCAGTCCCCCCGTCTACGGCGGCAGGTCCACCCGCGATGGCGGCGGCTGTTTCCTAGAAACCGACGACTGGGGTACGGTATACGTCGACATTTCACCAGAGGCACCCGGGTACCTTGCAGTGTATAAAATGAGCGATGTGATGAACAAGGTGGTGGAGAAGATGCGGAATCTGAAGCTTTAGCATCAGTCTTTCACAGGCAGCTACAGCTTTCTTCCCACGGTTTTCAATGCGAAGCGCCTGAAGGTTGCAGAATTCCTGATTCTGTTGAAGTCTTCGAACCCCTTCACAATGTGCTCCGCATCGATAATATCATTGTATTTCCGTCGTCCGCCTATTTCTCTGTTAAACAGTTTGGTCAGCCATGTTTTCGGGTTTTTTCGCCCTTCGGGATTTTTTATTTTCTTGATGTTACCTACAGGGTGCGGGTGTATTTTCCTGCTGATGAATTTCCGCAAGACCCTCTCATCCGAAATCAACCATGCCTCAAGTTCCTCTTCAATGCAGACCATCTCATAGCGTTTTTTTGAAATTCCCGCGTTTTTCATGGCTTCCGCTATTGCTTCACGATCTTCTTTCCTGCAGGGATTCTGTCCCTTTTCGCGCCATGCCGGAAACAGATCCCATACGACGATCACCTTGTCGCAGTTTTCAATTTCAATAAGATTTTTTGCTGCCCTGCCGCAATCGTTTATCAGGCCGGGTTTGTTGGTGAGGGCTTCAAATGCGGTTTCGACTGTATCGTCAAGCATTTTCAAAAGGTAAAGGCATACTTTGACATCCGGACCTTCCGGGCCGCATTCAAATACAAATCCCAGTTTCATTTTCCCCTCCCGGTAAGCGTCCCCATGGTATACAGCCTTCCGGGAGTAAAATTCTGAGACCACTTACGCAGTTTTTCCTCGTCTGCCGGCCGGTTGAAAACAGGCGCACCGTCGTTATCACGCTCAACCGTAATTATGCTTGATAACGGTAATAAATCCAGCAGATAGGGCGAATGGGTGGTGATAAGCACCTGACCGAGACCGTCTTCGACAAAAGAACGGATCTCCTCGACAAGCATGTGGATCGTACGGGGGTCAAGTCCGTTTTCTATCTCTTCAATAACTATTAGCGGTGGTGGCTCCGGGTGCCGTAACACAGATAAAAGGGCGAGTATCCGGACCGTACCGGTGGAAAGCAGCCATCCGGGGAGATTCGCCGGGATTCCCTTTTCGGATAACAGTAGGTAAATCTTCCGTTCCAGTTCTTTGGTGATATCCGGCTTCAGATCACTTGCATACGGAAGGACGAATTTAAGCGTATCGATAATGCCGTCGAATGCGGGAATATCCATATCACGGATGCTTTGCAGGTATTCGGCAATATTCGAGCCGGTTTTATCCAGTTTTATTTTCCCCGGAGTACGTTTCTGCGGTACCGGTTCGAACATTGAATGCGGCTGCAGTTTCAGGAACTGCCATGCACCGAACATGTCGGTATGGTACCTGTTGGGAAACGTTCCTGCCTTGAATGTGGCATTTTCAGCAGTATTGGAACGGTAATGAATGCTCATCCTGTTTTTATCAGGTTCGAGTGAAAGCTCGAGGTCAAGCTTTACGCTTTCATCGTCATGTTTGCCGTTTATTGAAAACAGCATCGGATTCGGCAGCCGTTTTTTATCTTTAATCCTTGGTGTCAATTCATGGCTTACCGCTTGGTTCCAGACATGTTCAAACCCGTGCCAGGATTCCATCGCCTGGTCGAAACCTGACAAGGTGATTGCCTGAAGCATTTCAAGGGCTTCCACGATACTGCTTTTACCCGAACCGTTGTTGCCGATTAAAACAGTCAAGGGCGATAGCCGTATTGTTCTGCTGTCACGGATCGCCTTGAAGTTCTTTATCCTGAATGAATTGAGCTTTGAAACGGATTTCATTGCAGTATTCCCTTTTGAATGTCACGGAAATAGTTAAGTGCGGTTATGCGGAATGTGTCTTCGGTGCCTTCGAGGATGAGCTGGTATTCGGATTCGGTGAGGTTGTAGAGGTGGGCGACGCGGGCGTCGATTTCGGCTTCAGTAATTTGTACTATTGCATTACTATTGGAATCAGGAATATTCAGAATTTTTTCAACTAATTTTCCAATAACTTTTTCCTTTGGTTTTTCTATGTCGGGAAAGGGGATTTGTTCAAAATATTGCGGTTTGACTTCTATATAGCCACCGCTTCTTTCCACGCAAATACTCTTCAGAAAAAACCATACGGGCTTTGAATTTAAAATACCCAGAGGCCATGTCTCGGATATCGGTATCAACACGGCAGGTGCATTAATGTAACTGCCCGTTTTATCATATGAAAATTTGTTCGCGATTTGTAAATTTGGAAAAATGATTTTTGGTTTTTCAAATAGAGTATAGTAATTACAAGAGCGTAGCTCCCACCAAAACTCACCTTTGTCATACCTTTTTTTTGCTTTATCTTCGAAAGGTTCAAGTAAATTTGTGATTTCCGGATAATCTTTTGTTAAATTATCCCATGCATATTTTTCCTTAATATTGCCATACTTTTTTTTTGTCCATCCATTAGGGAACAATATTAATCGTTTTCTCGTTTTTCCAATCTGCCATTTTTTTAAGTCTTTGCCTTCGAATATTTTCTTTGTATTGTTCAAAGGATTATTAAAATCTCTTATGAATGCTTCATTTAATCCTGTTTTTACACCGTAAAAGCATTTACCAAATTTACTCCGTACAGGATGAAATTTTTGCATCTTATTGAATATCTCATTAGCGTTCCCAGATTTAAGCATCCAGTTAAAATCAAGTAGTTTATTTTGGTTAATTGCATTAATATTATTTGAACCGACAAATGTTCTTGTCCTCCATTCATTTTCTCCGACATCGACATAAGCAAAATTTCCAATTTTCATTATATTTCTCGACAGTAACAAAACAACAGGATAAGTTGTTGCATCGAAAACATGTACTGACGAAAAATCTGTATATGAAATAATATTCGTTTTGTCTTTTATAAATTTTCTTAAAGAAGATGATGCCTTGGTTTTTGTAAAATCATTTGAAATAAAACATAAGAATCCAAGCCCTGATAAAAGATTTATTCCTTTTTCATAAAACAGACTGAAAATATCACCGGTCTTTGAAAAAGTGTAAAAACCTGTGTTTTTCAATTCGTCCTGGAATTTCTTACCTGAAAATTTTTGAATCTGTATATAAGGCGGATTTCCAATAACAATGTCAAATCCGCCTTTCTGATTATTTATTATCAGGCTGTAATTCAGTTCGCTGATTTTATTATTCAAATCATTAATGGAGTGATTTATAGCGGTAATTTCATAATGGAAATTTTGAGGTTCTCTTGTTACATTTCCCCTCACTTTATGTACCACACCAAAAATACTGTTAATTTTCTCTTTTATTATTCTAATTTCATTATCAATAATGCCAATTTGCTGAGCAGCCGCCACAAACTTCAGTCTGACAATCTCAGCCTGTAAACTGGATTGAAGAGATACATTGATTGCGTCAATCTGTTTATTAAGAGCACTGATTTGCATATTCATCGAAATAGTTTCAGTGCTTGGTCTGTGCCAGACCTCTGAAAAATATATATCAAAATCAAAACTCTTTTTTCCGTTACTGATTTGGTTGATTAAGTTATCTATTTCATTGTGTATTTCTTTTTTTTCATTGGTATCTGTCAGACCAAAATACTCATTTTTCTTTGCTTCCAATTCTTCAAATAACGACACATTAAAGGCATCGATTTCGATACGTTGCAACGAATTCCCGCACACCACCTTATAATCCAGATTCGGCAGCGGCTCGATATCCTGAATACTCTCCTCATCCACCACCAGCGACAGCCACAACCTCAACTTCGCGATATCAATCGCCGACTCATCGATATCCACCCCGTACAGTGAATTCTGTATGCACTCCCGCTTCAAATGATATTGCGTTCTGTCTTCATCCGTTTCCTTTTTCCCGAGAAAAGGTGTCAACGCCGTTCTCGCCCGCACGATTTCATTGAGCATTCCGACCGGAAACGCCCCGGACCCGATTGCAGGATCGCACACTTTGACCTCCGCAAGCGCTCTGTCGAACAGTACGGCATGCGTTTTTATGGAATCCGGCAGCTGCCACGTTCGCCGGCTCTTTTTCTGCCGGTTGTCTTCTACAACGAGATGACTGTTTTTTATGAATGCATCGATATCTTCTTTACTGATTTTTATATCTTTATGCTCGAATTCAAGTTTTGTCTGTGTTCGTGCATTGTTGCCCAGCATGTCGAGCTGTTCACTGCCAATTTCCTGATAAGAAACCGTTCCGGAGTTTATGGCGGTATCAAGATAATTGATCAGGCTCTCCTGACACATGTAATGAACTATTTCCCGGGGGGTATAATAGGTTCCCCTGGATTTCCGGTCTTTAATCTCAAGCAGGTTTTCAAAGACTTTACCGAGCATTTCCGGGTCAACGGCCACTTCCTTGTCAAGCGGCTCGTCCTCTTTGACCGTGAAGTTGAAGCGGTCGAATACGTCGAGTATTCCGGTACCGATATCATTTTCCTTCGTGATTTCCGTGTTGGAAAACAGTTCGTTCGGCAGGTTGATCGCTGTTTTTTTCCAGTCGTAATCCTTGATGGGTTCGAACAGTCCACCGTTCAGAAAAGGTATCCTGCAGTCGAAGGGACGATAATAGCTCGGATCGGCGGATGCACGCTGGACGGCAAGTGCATCATAAAAAAGATGTTCGAGATAGTCGTTGAAGTAATTACCCCTCTTTTTATCGCATTTTTCAAATAATGATTTCAGGAAACGCTTGTCACCTTTACCGAAACTCTCATCTTTCGGTACCCCCAGCCACCCTTTTTTCTGAATGAAATAGAGAAAAACAATCTGTCCGAGCAGCTTTTTGGCGAAAGCGCTTGTTTCAATATTCTTGTCCGAGAAGTCGGATGCAACAACCTTGTCTTTTTCGAGTAACGCATCGATTTTTTCCTTGAGAGAAAGAAAAAGATTTTTGTACTGTTCGAAAAACTCCTTCGTGACTTTTTCAATATTGAAGCATGCTTCCAGCGCATGAATTGTCGGATTCATCTTACTTTCAACAAGCAGGGGTAGAAATTGCTTTTTAGCGGTGTGACACGGCTCGTTTTCTCCGACAAGAAACGAGAATCTGCGGGCGGAGGTCGCTTCCCGGATTGCCTTTAACCTGCCTTTTTTATCTCTGGCGGTTTTATATTCAAGTTTGACATACGACAAACGCCAGTCGGAACTGTCTTCGGCGAAAAAGGCGATAAGGAGCGTGTCCCGGTCTCCCTTGCGCTTTAAATATTCTATCGCGAAATTCCGCAGCCCCACTCTGGTTCGTTCAAGCTTGCTTCCTTCGTGAACTTTGACCGCCAGCACATCGAGCGTGTCTTCTTCCGGCGAAACATACTGACCGATTCTTCTGAAACTCTTCACATGGTTCCGGTATGGTTCGTAGATATAATTTCCCGTTTGCACCGCAGTCGCTTTGGCCGGATTGAAATCATTGAAGAGATTAACACAGAACTGAGAAAACCGTTTCTCGTCGAATGCATGGTCAAACAGTTGTTCAACAAGTTTTACGGCCTGTGATGTATCCATATTCTTTTACCCTTGTCGCTGCAGATAACAGGAGAGAATAACTTCACGCGGTTTCGGTGTTTCATTATTACTGCCGGTAACAGTATCGGTAAAACGGATATACTTCCGGAGAATTTGTAGAATTTTGAGTGGATTTTCTTCACGCTCGATCTCTTTTCGTATCTTTTGGGCCTTTTTTTTCGCGACGCTGCCCTGTTCGAGCATGCGCACGGCGGACTGGATCACCTCTTCATCGGTTTCCATAAAACCGGTATGATTTTTAAAGTCCCCGGCCTTTAACCTGAACAGGATATATCTGGTATTGGATATTCCACCCCTTCTTTTTTCGGGCTCATCACCGGCGGATGTATCGAGATCGAATTTATCCTTATTAATCTTCAACATTTTGAAAAAGGCGGAATCTATGATTCCGCGAGGTTCCTGCTCTTCACATTCCATCATTCCCGCCGCATCAAAAAACGTTATCTCACGTACTTTACTCAGGTCATTCGTGTAAAATTTCTTGAGATACCCGAGTCTGAAAAACGTTACCAGTTCACTGTTTTCAGAGGTACACGTTTTTTTTGCAGACCGGCTTTTTTTCGGCAGATTTTTGATTCTTTTAAATAACCGGGGATTGTTGTCGCGGATATCCCGTATCAGTGCGAGGTATTTGAGTTCGGAATCCTCATCCTCATCCTCGCCGGTATACATCTTGCGGTTATTCAGCGTATCGAACAGTTCGCGGCTGCCGAATTCTTCGCCGTCACTGAGGTACTTTGCATCTTCACCGAGAATGTTGTGAAACAACTGGATTTTCGCGACAATATTCGCTTCAAGTCCGAGGTGTTCATCAGCATGGGTTGTCGGAAAAAAGTTGAAAATATGCACCTTTTCATGTTCCGTCCCGATACGGTTTATACGTCCCACCCTCTGCAGAACACGTGTGGGGTTCCATGGCATGTCGTAATTGATAATTACATTGGAACGATGAAGGTTGATTCCTTCCGCAAGTATGTCAGTCGTGATGAGGATATCAATCGTATTCGACGTTGTTTTACAACCGGGATCATAATTTTCCGTGATCCTGTCCCGGGAAAGCTGCTTTGAAACATAGCCGCCGTTACCGTGGTGCAGACCGCCCCTGCTGCTGAAGGTGAACACCGAATTTCCATACTGTTCGGCAAGGTTTTCATGCAGGTATTCGGCTGTCTCTTTTGATTCGGTAAATACGATAACCTTTTTATTCCTGAGATACCTGTTGGCCGTCAATTCCGCCCTGAACGCCGCGAGTTTCGGGTCTTCACCAACCGTTTTCCAGATCTTCTGAATTTCAAGCAGAATGGTCAGATCAAGTTCGAGATCGGACAGATAATCTTCTCTGAAGTGTTCCGAAGCGTATTTCTGTACTTTATCCTCGCTTACCAGTTGCTCAAGCGTAGCAAAGTCGTCATTTTCCACCAGATCAAAAACATTCACCTTTTTACTTATGTATACCGTACCCTTTTTATACATATCGATAAAATTGGCATATGATACGCAGAACCTGTCCACACTGTTACGGAAAGCGAAAAAGCTGCTTTCAAGCCTTTTCACCAGAATACCTTTCATGAATCCACCGACATTGCGCTGCTGCTGGCGTTCAAATTCGGAAATCCTGCCATCCGTTAAATAGAGGAGCGGAATATACCGGGAATAGCGGAAACTCAGCAGCAGCTCGATCGTTCTGTTGAATACCGCCTCCGTGTTACCGGAAAATTCATAGATCAGCCGCTTGGGGTCGGCAACTTCAGGGAACGAAACGCCACGGGTTTCCAGATCCGCCTTGTAATAGTTATTAACATCCGTCCGTGTTCTACGAACCATTACATACTTGAGTACTTTTTCCCGGATTTCATCGGCAACTATATTCAATTCATTTTTATACTGCGGGTCATCCTTGGCGAATTGCGCCAGTCGTGAATTCAATCCACCGAAGAATTCCTCCAGATCAGGCACTCCGGGGATGGTTGATCGCTTCGGAAGCTGAAAAAGTTTGAGCTGAGCGAATATATCGTCTATTTTATTGTTCAGCGGAGTTGCAGTAACGAGAATTATCTTTTTTCCCCGACAGATATCGAGAAGGTCCGCATAGGATTGCGTCCCCTCATTTCTGAACCGGTGAGCTTCATCAATAACGATATAATCGTATTTTTCGGTACCTTTTTTAATGATTTTATGCAGTTTGCCAAGCGACTCAACCTCAACGCTTCTGATGCCGAAATCGAAAAGCGACTCTTTCCAATAGCCGGCCAAAACCGGCGGACAGATAACAAGCGTTTTACCATACAATTGCTGCAGAAGCAACGACGTGGTAAACGTTTTTCCGAGACCTACCACATCGGCGATAAAAACACCGTTGTAGCGTGTCAATATTTTCTTTGCCTGGATTGCGGCCTGTTTCTGGTACTGCAGTTCAATAAAACCTTCGGGAAGGTAGGGTTCAAATTCCTCATCCAGATTTATATCTTCCTCGAGGTATTCATAAATGAGCTTCAGATATAATTCATACGGTGTAATGTTTTCGCTGAGCCAGGTTTTTTCCTGAATGGTCTGGATATACTCCTCGGTTAAATCGACACTTTCTTCCCACAGCTTTTCATATTTATCAAGGGCGAATTTTACGTCCGCCGTATCCTTGAGCTCGACATTGAATTCCCGCTGCCCTACAAAGCCCGCTTCGGAAAAATTGCTTGAACCGGTTATCACACTACCGAAAGCGACATTGGAAACAGGCTCCGAATAGCGTGTTATGTATACCTTGGCATGAATATCCTTACTTGGATAAGCCCTGATAATGATTTTTCCATCACGAAGATACTGAATGAATTTCTGAACTGAAATCAGGACATCCTCAGTGTCCTCCGAGTGCTCCATTTCCTTTTGGACGGTACTTGAGAACTTCCGGCGGGTATTCTTGTGTGATTCAAAATCCAGCTCAGTCTGCAGAGATTCCTGGTACACATCGTAGGTAGTCCGGTCAATATTCAACCCGACCAGTATTCGTATTTTCTCAATATTTTCCAATGATTTATAGATACGGTGAAATCCACTTGTTCTGAAATATCCGACAAGTATATCGAAAAAACGGGCATGGTTGAGCGTCTTTTCAAATCGCGCATGCAGCGTCTCGTTCTCTTCATTCGTGAAAAACTTCAAATCGGTACTGTACTCAGACATTTAAGCACTTTCTTGTGGCTTTTCACTCACCGGGTTACAGGAAATCACAGCAACATTCCCAAAGGTTTCCATTAAAATAATCAATACCTCGCCATTTCATCTATTCTTCAATTTGTTTTTACCGATGACCTCCATTACCTGGAAAAAATCAGATGACATTGAACAACAGTAAACAACTCCGCCCATAGGGCGGAGCTTTATCAGA
>JAFGMP010000249.1 GCA_016927495.1 Candidatus Latescibacterota bacterium
TAGGCCACGATTGTTATTGATATACAAGGAAGGTAGCCTTTTTCTCATACCTTTGGCAAGTAGGTATATCCTAAACATAGTGAACCGCGCGGTCGGCGAAGCGGCGGCCTGAAAAAGCGTCTTCCCTGGCAGACGACGCTTGCCAAGAAGCTTCAGCAGAATGACACTATCGAAATTGTTAAAAACGGACAGATCATCACCTACACCGAAATTTCGTCGTATATCGATACGCTGCCCGACCTTTTCATCATTCAGCGCGACATTTACGGCAGTCTGACGGTCAACCTACAAGAGATGACTTTCTGGTCGGGTTTATGAAGCCGGGCTGCAATGTTTCATAGAGTATATCTCCCGTTGTCCGCTTTCTCACACCCGAATGGTCATGTTGACTAATGACGGCAGGAATTTCCATTTGGAAAATTATAACGGGTGGGAAGAATTTGCGTATATTCTGATGTTTTCACTTCTGCCGACCATATAAAAATTTTTCCTATGCAGGTTTTTTAAAACCATTGCATTAGTGCCGAACAGGAAAAGGTAGTCATAGCTGTCTACTAATTCAAGTAGTTGTTCCAAAGTGAATGATTGTATATCATCATTTTCCTTTTTATTTACCAGAGAGTAGTCGGTACCGAATACGGTGGGAACATACCCTCGGCTGTCCACGGTATAATATGAAGGGAGGTGCATTACTACGCTCGTTTCACCGATATATGGTTCATTTACAAAGATCGGAAGCAGCTTTTTACCGTTCTGGAGCTTTGCCAACATCGCTCTCGTTTCACACAGCGGTGGTATCAATTTATTTAAATAGGAGATGTAATAGTGATCCACAAACAGGGCTGAAATACAACAGACGTAAAAGGTAAGCAATTTGAAATAACGAATGTTAATATTTGTAAATAAAACAGGAATGATAAACAGAAGAAAGAAAAAAGATCGTTCATACGGACGGACGAGATCGCCCATCCGGGTCGGTAATAAGAGATAGATTAGCAATATGCCCGACACCATATAAATTTGCGGAAGGTGTGTTTTCCATTTTTTAACCCCTATGATGCACAATACGATCATCCAACCGAGCAGGGGTAGATACATTTGTATCTCTGAACTGCTGAATATATCGAATAGATTGGAAATGTTCAGGTTCTCGGTAATGGAAAAGTGCATATTCCCGGTTGCCTTCGACTGAATTGGACTGAACAGGAATAGGCATCCGCAGAGCACTATTGATGGGATGAAGGAAATGAACACTGTTACACATCTCTTTTTGAGGTATGCCGATGCTGAAATAATAAGTATGATTATCGAGAGAAACATCAGGAAGAATGCAACCAGATGAGTTAGAAAAACAAATGAGGAAAGTATCGCTGCAAAAAGGTGGTTTTTCAAATTTTTTTTCCCATTGATAACAATATCCCACACTACGGCGAGCGTAAAAAACGCAAGGGCTATCCCAAGGAGAAACCCTAGGTTGCCTTTGACCAGTAATTTATTCCATAAAAGCGGCAGGCAGACGGTGGAAAGATAGGTTGAATTTTTGTCGATTTTATACAGGAAAAAAAATAAACTCGCGGGTAAGGAAATCATGATAAGACTGACAATAATTTTTACTGCTGCATCAAGTCCGACAAAACTGAACAGGTATAGCAGAATTGCATGAACGATATACGGTTTGAGTAAATAATCGGAAATAGAGAAATATTCCTGGAATAGTTGATTATGATCGGACTCCAGTAAAATACGGACGCTTGCCAGATGGTTCGGAAGATCCTGAAAGGGAATTATTTCTGCCGTCAATACCCAAAAAAGGTTGATTGAAATGAAAAAAACGATTACAACCATATTGGTAAGTTCCGGGGCATTTTTACTTACGTTAAAAAGGCATTTTAAACGGGCAATAAAACGGAACCGTAATTTTTCAGTGGCAAGATATTTATAGCCTGTCGACATTAAAAGAATTCTCCTTTTACCTGCTTCAAGCTAAACATTATATCATAACTTCAGAAAAAAGTCTGAAATGATCAATATCAGGATTTATGAACACTTTTATTTGGAGCGAAACGATTGAAAGGAATCCATAGATAAAAGGTTTGAGAGGTGAAAATTATACTCCTTGAAGGATTGGTTGACAATCACAGTGGTTATCCCTGGTCGGAAAGTAGTATTCCGAAGCAGGGGGCCCGCATTAAAATGGTTTTTCTAAATTTGTCAATTGATAAGGGCTGCCGGAGGGTGATATTCTCCGACCGGACGGGTGGCCCTCACTTCCCAAACCGTGCGAAACATAATACCATTGGGTGACCTGGATTTTAATCCAGGTTTCACAAAGGTATTCTGTTTCACATATACAGGGAACCTGCGGACGTCTAAATCAGCAGATCAGCCTGTTTCTCCGTTCCAAAGGCTCGGTAAGCTTCCATAAAATTCTTCCACCCGAACACCGTCGCTTCGGTGCGCCGCTGCATCTCTTCCCCTCCGTAAATAACCGATCCGCCCCTTTCCCTCCGTAGTTTGTTGAAATATCTGATGTTCCTGAAAAAATCGTCGCATACCGTCTGTGCCGACTTGATCTCGACGGGAATCTCATGCTCTCCCCCAGCGATAATACAGTCGATTTCATGGCCGGTTTTATCGCGCCAGAAGAAAAGGTCGGGGCTCCGGCCTCGGTGGAAAGCTGCTTTCATGAACTCCGAAATAACATAGTTTTCAAAAAGCTGCCCCTGCATGGCGTGGTTCGAAAGTTCACCGCTCGATCGGATGCCGAGAAGCGAACAAACGATCCCCGTATCGAAAAAATAGAGTTTTGGTGTTTTTGTCAACCGCTTACTGAAATTCCTGTGGTACGGTTGCAGGAGAAATACGATATAGCTTGCTTCGAGCACCGACAGCCATGCTCTCGCCGTATTGTGTGTAATCCCGCAATCATTTCCCAGCGCGACAAGATTCAGAAGCGAACCGCATCTGCCGGCGCACAAGCCGAGAAACCTCCGGAATGTTGCAAGATCGGAAATGTTTTTCATTTGCCGGACATCCCGTTCGACATAGGTCATCAGATAATTCGTATAATAATCAACAGGCACTATCTTTTTATCGAACAATCGCGGATAGGCGCCCCAAAAAAGCGCTTCATTTATCGATGCAGGTGCAGATCCGCTTCCGGCAAGTTCCTCCCTGCCGAACGGCAACAGCTTAAGCACTGCAACCCTTCCGGCTAAGGATTGGGTTATTCCCTGCACCAGAAGGAAATTTTGCGAACCGCTGAGAATGAACATGCCCGGCTCATTCTCGTCATCAACTACCTGCTGTAAGAATGAAAAAAGGGTCGGCGCTCGCTGGACTTCATCGAAAATACACCTTTTCGGATACTGCGCAAGAAATCCACGCGGATCGAAAACGGCAAATTGCAGAATATCCGGATTCTCCAATGATACATAGGTATAATCGGAAAAAGCTGACTTTAAAATTGTCGTTTTTCCCGACTGGCGGGGACCGGTAACTGAAATCACCGGAAATTTAGTAATTAAACGGTTGATCGCTCCTACAATAGTTCTTGGGATCATACAGTAAAATTACTAATTTGTGGACAAATTGTCAATACAATTACCATCCTGGATAGAAATAAACAGTAACACAAGGTGACGGGATGCCCTCACTTCCCAACCCGTATGACCGGCAAGTAAAACCCTGCCGATAAAAATAAACAAGAGCCCCGCGTCGCCTGCCAACTGCGACGCCGGGCCCTGAATTTTCCGGCTTTTAAGCAACAGCTACTTGACTATCGTTACTGGCCGCACCACCGAGGCGTTTGTTCCGGTCAATGCAATGAAATAATTGCCCTTTGCCACATTGCCCCGAAGGTTCATTGGAAGCTCATGGCTGCCCGCCTCCGCGCTGCCGCTGAAGAGGGTTGCCACCCTGCTCCCCGCCGCATTGAAAAGTCCGATGGAGAGGTTCTGCGGCCGGGCGAGGGAGTAGCTGACCTGCGAATGACTGACGGTCAGGATGTTGCGGAGGTTCTCCGTGCCGCGATGCGAAGCTATCGACAGCGCGATAAAACCGAAATCGCTGTATTTCATGCCGGTGAACGTGATTTTTTTAATGTAAATTTCAGCCGATTTGCCCGGCGGCAGGTCGAATTGGATTTTTGTCACCGCTATGCTCCCGTCGGCGGCCCAGGTTTTATCACCCTTGGCTCCATATGACCATTCCGCAGGTTCAATAGTGGCCTTTGAAATGGAAGTGGCGGTAAAATCCCCTGATGTCAGTGCCAGGTCCGCCCCGTAATAGCCCCACTCCTCACCTGCATCTAAATAATCTTTCGTAATAAAATTCACTCTGACTGTTCCGGTCCCTTTTGCTTCTATAGTAAATGCAGACATTTTACTTAAATCCACATAGGTACCCTCTTTTACTAAATTACATCCAAAGCCGACATAGGATTTGTCCGATGTATCCTTCTCTGCCAATTTAAGATGTAAATAAAAATTGGTATTGTCGATCGCCTTATCAAAATTTGATTCACCAATAGTAACTCCTTCGCCGTTTTCAATGGTGGATCCGCGGGTATCGCAGTATGCAAACCAGTATCCTTCGCCCATGTATGCCCTTCCCTCACCATTCTCAATCACTCCTTTGGCTGCTCCGAGCGCATTCTGGCCCGGTTCATCGCCATACTGATTGAGAAAATCATCCAGAACCGCATCCTTTGCCAGAATCTCTTCCGGACTTGAGGCCAGAGCACAGAAAACACAGCTTAAGCAGCAGATCAAAGCACGAAAAACAGCCTTCATATCTCCACTCCTTTAAAGATTAATTGATTCCTCTGCTTTATTTAAACAATAAAATACCTTTTTATCCCGTAGGGAAACTACACGAATACAGAATCCCGATGCAAATATATTGTAGTCTAAGATCAAATATAGGTTCTAAAGGGAAAACGCGCCATTTCCTTCAATGAAACAACCTGTCGGTTTTCGCACGAAGCGTTCGGCCTCGCCCCGACTCCCCGGCTGAAGAGGTACCGATTTAGGAGACATAAAAGGTAAACCCCATGACAGCAATGAGAATATAAAGGCAGCGAAGACTTAAAAAAAGTACCTTGAAGAGAAATAATTTCCGGAATACGAACCCGATGAAGTGTCTGTTGAATAACTTTTTTATGAGGGGCCTTCGGCCCCATGTTGTCGCTGCCGCTCTTTAAGCGTAA
>JAFGMP010000250.1 GCA_016927495.1 Candidatus Latescibacterota bacterium
GAAACAATAATTTCCATACGAAGAATTAAAACAATATTTATCATCTTAGGGATATTAAACAATGTTTGCAGTTGACAACAACAGTATGAATTATAAACTTAACAATGGTGAATATAAAAAATTAGCTGAAATTGTATATAATTGTGCCGGTATTGATCTCGGAGATAACAAAAAAGAGCTCGTCCATGCAAGGTTGAGCAAAATTTTAAGAAAACGGAAAATATCGGGATTTCAGGAATATATTTCAATGCTCAGGACTGATAAAACAGGTGATGAGCTTGTTTTGCTGCTCGATGCAATTTCTACAAATGTAACACATTTTTTCCGTGAAAAAGAGCATTTCAATTTTTTAATTGAAAATATATGCCCGCACAAATGTAGCGGTAACTTTCATTTCTGGAGTGCTGGATGTTCAAGCGGAGAGGAACCGTACACTATCGCAATCACACTCCGTGAATATTTAATGAAATCGGCATCATCGATACCCCATATTTTGGCGACCGACCTTTCTACAAAAGTTCTCGGCAAAGCGATTGCAGGAATTTATCCTATGAAAGCGGTAGAAAACCTCGATATATCATTGGTGAAGAAATATTTTCTTAAAGGCAGCGGTAGTTCGGCAGGAAGCATCAAAATTAAAAAAGAGATCGCCAAAATGGTAACATTCGAAAGGTTGAATCTCATCGAACCTTTACCTTTCAGGCAGGAATTTGATGTTATATTTTGCAGAAATGTTATGATATATTTTGATAACGAAACACGCCAGAAAATTGTAAATGGTTTTTATAATGCACTCAAACCTGAAGGATATCTCATTATCGGACATTCGGAAAGCCTGAATGGAATAAAGCATATGTTTAAATATATAAAACCTACTATTTACAGGAAACCATAATAATGCTCACAAGCTCAAAAAGGGTCATAACGGTAGGTATTGCAGAAATGGAAGTTTCGGATGATCCCGATGCGACACTGGTGACATATTCACTCGGTTCATGCCTTGGCGTAATGATTTATGATCCTGTTGTACATGTGGGAGGACTTTTACATATTATGCTTCCGGAAGCGAACGCGGAAAAAAGCAGCAAAGGTTTTAATCCACTGAAATATGTTGATACCGGCGTTCCCATGCTTTTCAAGGAGGCATATAAATACGGAGCCCAGAAAAACCGTATGAAGGTTAGTGTTGCCGGAGGTGCACAGATTCTTGATGATTCCGGTTTTTTCAATATCGGTAAAAGAAATATGGCCACTCTCCGTAAACTGTTCTGGAAAAACGGTGTTATGATTGAGAAAGAACATGTTGAAGGAACTGTATCGAGAACAGTAAGACTCCATCTGAACGACGGAAAAATCACTATAAAGCTTGGATGGGGTGAGGAGATCGTATTATGATAAAATTTGAAGAAATTTTAAAGAAAATAGAGTATCTACCTCCGTTACCGGTTGTCGTATCAAAAGCATTGAGCAAACTCAATGACCCAAAAGCAACACCGGATGACCTCGCCGAAATCATCAAATTTGATCAGGCGGTAACAGCAAATGTGTTGCGATTATGCAATTCAAGTTATTTCGGGCTGCGGCGGACTATAACGGATATTAATGAAGCATTAATATATATCGGCCTGGTAAGATTCAGAGAAATTCTTGTGCTTTCCGGAACAGGGCAGTATTTTGAACAGAAAGTATCCGGTTATGAACTGAATAAAGGAGAACTCTGGTCGTATTCATTATCATCCGCTGTTATCGCAGATGAGATATGTAACATAATAGAGCGTGAAGACAACGGCTCGGTATTTCTGGCAGCCCTGCTTCATGATATCGGCAAAGTTGTACTCAGCGAATTTGTAACCGAAACATGGGACGAGATACGGTCGAAGGTGGAAGGTGAAGGTTACACTTTTATAGAAGCGGAAAAAGAGGTAATAGGATATGATCATGCAGAATTGGGTGCACGAATTCTGAAACTTTGGGGATTTTCCGATGAAATTATCAATGCCGTAAAAAAACATCATGAACCGGCGCAAAAAAATGATTCTTTCATCGAAGACATTGTCAGAATATCCGATAATCTCTCCATGATGATGGGATATACTACATCCATCGACGGCCTTGCTTATCATGGCTATGAAGATATTTGCCGAAAATACAATATCCATCAGGAGACATTAGACAGAATTATGGGAATTTCAGTGGAAAAAATTAAAAAAATCGAAACCGAGTACGGTATTTCACGGGAGGTGGCCTGACATGCCGCTAAACGTATTAATTGTTGACGATTCTGACGTAATGAGAAAAGTTGTCAAACGTGTTTTGGGACTCTCAGGATTCGAAATCGGATCGGTACTGGAAGCTGCTAATGGGGATGAAGCGCTCATGGTGCTTGTGGATACTCCGATCGATCTTGTTCTTTCAGATGTCAATATGCCGGTAATGGATGGTGTGGAATTATTAAAGGCTATGAAAGCCGAACGTCGATTTGCCGATATTCCTGTTATCATAATCAGTACAGAAGGCAGAAGTGAACGTATCAATGAAATTCTCGGATACGGTGCGGACGGCTATATTACAAAACCATTTAAACCCGAAGACATTCGCCGGGTGATTCAGGATGCGTTAGGAGTGGAAGCTGATGGAACTTTTGTTGAAGAACCTGAAGACAGCGATTTTTGATGTTCTGGAACATATGTATTTTCTTCTCCCCGATACTGAGGAGATACATGAGTCACTATCTGCCGAAGAAGATAACTTTTGTGCGATCTCTATCGGCATTAAGGGTGATCCGACCTATGTATTGACTTTTGTATTTGACAAAAGGCTTGCCGAAACAATGACAGTTGATATTCTCGGTATAAGTGAATCGGAGATTACCAATGAAATGCTCCAGAAATGTCTTAAAGAAACTGCAAATATTATTGCCGGAAAGTTTCTTCTGAGTTTTGTAGGGCAGCAAAGCAGGAACATCACGTTGCCGCATAACAGAAAAGCGGATGTTTTCGGTAAATATGAACTAATAGAAAGTAATAAACTTAAACTCTCGTTCAACGGTTATTGTGTGAATTCATATATAGATACTGTAAAAATATAAAATGAATGAAATTCAATCGGTTAAATATTATCTGTCGCCGGGGTATATGATATTTCCTGCGGAACCTATGATCGTATATATGGTTCTCGGTTCATGTGTCGCCGTGGTTTTATATGATCGTAAAAATAAACACTCCGGTTGTTGTCACTTTATTGTACCCCGAACGCCAAAAGGAAATTCTCCAAAACCGAAACATGGAATTGTTGCAGTATTGAATCTCATCCGCTTTCTTGAAGAAAAAGGAGCGGATATAGGAAACATGGAGGCTCAGGTTATTGGTGGAGGAGACCTTCCCGGACATTCTCTCGGAAAAGAAAATGCCGATGTTGCAGTAAAAATTCTCAGAAAAAAAGGTGTTCACATCACTTCGTTAGATATCGGTGGGGAAAAAGGAAGAAAAGTAATTTATAACACAGATACTAACCATCTTGCTGTCGTCAAAGTAGAGAAAATTCGGGAAGATGACTGGTATCCACCTGAGGAAACCATATGATACGCGTACTCGTTGTTGACGATTCTGCAATAGTTAGAAATATATTTACCCGTGAACTCGATAAACACAAAGATATCGAAGTAGTCGGAACCGCCCCCGATCCCTATGTAGCACGTGATAAAATAGTAAAACTCAAGCCGGATGTAATTACTCTCGATATAGAAATGCCACGCATGGACGGTATAACATTCCTCGGAAAACTCATGAAACATTATCCTCTCCCCGTAATAATTGTCAGTTCCCTGACACGGAACGGTGGTAAAATGGCTCTCGAGGCAATCGATAAGGGAGCAGTTGAAGTGCTGGCTAAACCCGGTGAAGCATATTCGGTCGGAGACCTTTCCGAACAGCTTGCTGATAAGATTCGGGCCGCGTCACGCGTGGATGTCAAAAAGAATATGTCAAATGCCGCTCAGGTGGTTTCACGTCCCCAGGTTGCATATACAAAAGCGCTGTCGGAAACTACGAACAAAATTCTGGCAATCGGCGCTTCAACAGGAGGCACCGAAGCAATAAAAGCTGTTCTGACCAGGCTGCCGCGTAATATTCCCGGTACAGTTATCGTTCAGCATATGCCCCCTAATTTTACTACAGCGTTCGCCGCCAGACTCGACGGCCTCTGCGAGTTTGATGTCAAAGAGGCGGAGGACGGCGATGTAGTTCATCCGGGACTTGCACTTATTGCTCCCGGTAACTACCATATGATGCTGTCGAGAAGCGGCGCCCGGTATTTTGTGAGAGTCAGAACCGGTCCGATGGTGCATCACCAACGTCCCGCAGTGGATGTACTGTTTAAATCCGTGGCACGGTATGCCGGTGCAAATGCAGCCGGAGTAATACTTACCGGCATGGGTAAAGACGGTGCGGAAGGTCTGCTGGAAATGAAAAATGCGGGAGCCCCCACCATAGCCCAGAACGAAGAAAGCTGCGTAGTTTTCGGAATGCCGAAAGAAGCAATAAAAATCGGTGGAGCCGATAAAGTACTTTCGCTCGATGATATTCCGGCAGCAATTCTTCAGAGTTTCTAAAATACGCACAGGATATAAAGATTTATAAGACAAGGTTATATTTTGTCAATTCCTTCTTTACGCTTGCCTGATTTAAGAAATATTACTATTATTATAATACTCCGGTAATACTCCGGAACTAAATCATGCGTATCATGAAGGAGCGAACTTATGTCGAATAATTCACACATACAAAAAGTATCGGTTGGAAGACGTAATGTATTGAAAACAATCACAGCCGGTTCCACCGGTTTTGCTCTCGGTTCTTTTAATATAACTGGCTGTAGTAAAGCAGAATCAAACGAATCTTTGAAGGCCGGTTTTGCCCGGGTAAAAATCACCTCACCCATAGGAACCGCCATGACCGGTTTCGGCGCCCGTGATTATGATCCCTGCGGATGTAAAGATGTGCATGACGATATTTTTGCCCGCGCCCTCTATCTGTCCAAAGGCAATCGGGAAGCTCTTATCATGGGTTTCGACCTGCTTTTTTTCAGCCGGGATGAAACAGACCGTTTCAAAGGCGCTGTCGGCAGAAAAATCGATCTGTTACCGAGCCAGATTCTTCTCAATACCTCGCATACACATACCGGGCCGAAAGTTGGCACGTGGTTTTATACTCCTTCCGACCGTTATTACCTTCAATTTCTTGAAAATGCCATCGTTCAGGCAGCGATATCGGCAAAAAACTCTGCCCGTGATGTAACTATCCGGAAAGGAGTGACCAGAACCAAACTTCCCATGAGCCGCAGGAAAAGGCTGCCCAACGGCCTGGTCGATTTTGCTCCCAATCCGAACGGCGACGTATGTGACACACTCCCTATTACCCTGTTGAAAGATAAACAGGACAAACCGGTATGCCTTATGTTCGCTGTGTCTTGTCACCCTTCCACAGTCAAGGGTGTGGATCGCTCATATTGTATTTCAGCCGATTACCCCGGCACGGCAATGGCGGCTCTCGACGACTATCTCGGTACTCATGTGAGTCTTTTTCTTCAGGGCGCCGGCGGTGATTCGAAAGCGAGCGTTATTGGTAAAGGTGAGGAACAATGGCGTGCAGGAACCTGGGATGATGTCGACCGAGCGGGCGCTATGGTTGCCGAAGAAATAATTCCCGTGCTTGAATCCGGTCTGGCAGAAGTAAAACCGGAACTTGTTACAACATCGATAGAAATGGAATGGCCGCTTGTGAAACCGTTCAGCCGTGCGGAATACGAAGATATTGTCAAAAATCCGAACGCACACTCCGAAAGCATGCCCGAAGTCATGCGGACCTGGGCAAAAGAACAAATTCACCTTCTCGATCGTGGATATAACCTTCCGACAAAGGTACCGATTGCCGCCCATGGCATATATCTTGGTGAGGGACTCAGGATGGTCGGTATCGAAGGCGAACTGGTTGGAGAACTCGGTAATCTCATCGAACAGTTTTATGGCGGAGGCGTTACCTATGCAATGGGATATACCGATGGTACGCAGATGTATTTGCCGACATCAAATATGCTCGATGAGGGTGGCTACGAGGTCGAAAGCTACTGGGAATACCGTCAACCGGCGCCCCTTGCAAAAGGACATGAAAAAATACTGACAGCGACACTGGAACATTTACGGCAACATGGTATAGTATAGAAGCCCCACAGTTCTCTCTTTCAAATAGAAAGGGGGCGCTTCAGCATATGATACAGTTATGATTTATATCGCGGGGCGAATTCAATTTAAACTATGTAAGCTTTATGCACCCAAAGTGTAGGGGCACAGAATTCTGTACCCCTACATCGAGAAATTCTTTCAATCAGATAACAGCAGGCAGTCCCAAAAATTATGTGCCCGGATATTAATGGCAAAACTGCGCTTGTTACCGGCGGATCGCAGCGTATCGGCCGCGCAATAACGCTCGCTCTGGCAAAGGCAGGCGCACATGTGGTAATACACTACAACAGGTCGGAAAAACAGGCAGACGAAACGGTAACGGAAGTTGTGCGGTCCGGTGTCAAAGCATGGAAAATACAGGCAGAACTGTCGGCGCCCGATGAAGTAGAACAGCTCATTTCCAAAGTGCATAATCAGTACGGCCGCATTGATTATTTAATAAATAATGCGTCGGTTTTTCCTGAGTCTTCTCTCGTTACTTTGAGTATGGAGGAAATGAATCATACCATCAATATCAATGCCGCTGCGCCGTTGATACTTTCAAGAAATTTCGTTCGGCAGACAAAAAACGGAGTCATCATCAATCTGCTGGATAACCGTATCAAAAGGTTCGATCTCAACCATGTGTCGTATCAACTCAGCAAAAGCATGCTCTGCACGCTTACAAAAATGATGGCAATTGAATATGCGCCCCATGTTCGTGTCAACGGCATCGCTCCCGGTATCATTTTACCCCCTGTCGGCAAAAAAGAAATATTTCAGGGAAAACAACAATCAAAGACACTGCTACGGCCTCACGGCGACCTGGAGGACATAACCGATGCCGTGCTTTTTCTGCTCTCACATAAATTCATGACAGGAGAAATCCTGTATATCGAAGGCGGCCAAAATCTCAAAGACCTGAAACTGGAAAGTGTGGTAGAATGAATTGTGACAAGATATTCATACGGGATCTTCTTGTACGATGTATTATCGGTGTCAACGATGAGGAGCGTCACCAAAAACAGGATGTTATCATCAACATTACAATGTATGCCGACCTGAGGAATGCATGCCGGAGCGATCGTATCGAGGATACGGTGAATTACAAAACGGTCAAAAAAAGAGTGCTGGCTATGGTGGAGCAATCTTCTTTTTTACTTATAGAAAAATTAGCCGGAGAAATCGCGGAGATATGCCTGAAGGAGCCACGGGTGCAAAAAGTGAAAGTCTCGGTGGACAAACCCTCCGCATTACGGTTCTCACGGTCTGCGGCAATAGAAATCAAACGATCCCGAAACGATGAAAAACAACCATAATGTAACTGCATTTATCGGGGTTGGCAGTAATATTTCCCCTGAAATAAATATTGAGAACGCGTTAAAAAAACTCGCAGTACTGGTAACGGTAACCGGCATTTCGACATTTTACCGCACGAAACCACTCGCGGGTAAAAACCAGGATGATTATCTGAACGGGGTCTGGCGAATAATTACATCAGTGTCACCCGAAGAACTTAAAAATTCCATTCTCAACGTAATTGAGCGCGACCTCAAACGAATCAGAACAGAGGATACATACGCCGCCAGAACCATTGACCTCGATGTGCTGTTATACGGCGACCTTGTTGTCAGACAAACAAATCTGACCATACCCGATCCCGATATATATAGCCGTGCGTTTATCGCTGTACCGTTGTATGAACTTGAACCGGACCTGATATTGCCCGACTCAAAAAAGCCCATAGCCGAAATTATACATGCATTATCTGACAATACGTTAAGACCTGAAAATGATTTTACACGATTATTAAAGAGGAGAATTCCTTTATGAATGAAAAAAAAGTCAAGAATATGATTCGTGAACTGCTGATTGAAATCGGCGAAAATCCCGACAGAGAAGGACTGCTGTCAACTCCCGAACGCGCTATGAAAGCGTTGAAGTTTCTGACGCAGGGATATGAAGGAGACGCCGATGAGGTTATTAACCAGGCGGTTTTCCAGTCGGAAGTCAACAATATGATAATTGTCAGGGATATAGAAGTCTACAGCATGTGCGAACATCATATGATGCCGTTTTTCGGGCGGTGTCATATCGGATATATCCCCGTGGATAAGCTGCTCGGTGTCAGCAAACTCTGCCGCATCGTCGACCTTTACGCACGGCGTCTCCAGATACAGGAGCGATTAACCGCTCAGGTGGCCAGAGAAATCAGTTCATCCATTAACGCCGAAGGTGTAGGCGTCGTGATGGAGTGCCGCCACCTCTGCATGATGATGCGCGGTGTCCAGAAACAGAACTCTGTTATGACCACATCATCGGTTCTCGGAAGCTTTCATGATGAGGCAGCAACCCGTGCGGAATTCCTGTCACTCATACGTCAGAATACCTGAAATATTGTGTAATGATATCATGACAGGGATGTCTGTCATGTTCCGTTTATTGTACTGTTCAGTCATAATTCCCATTATGCTTTTTTGCTTGTTGCACTTACGCTTGCCGCCGACACCTATACTCTCGATCAGACCTTTGGGCAGACGCCGCTCTCGTTTGTCATCAACGAGGGGCAGTTTCATCCCGACATCCTGTTTGCTGCCGAATGAAACGCCTGCAATATGTTTTCTCGGTATGCCCTGCTTACATACAAGCTTGATTCTTTCCCCATTGACAAGGTGGCTGAAAAAGCTGAAAGCAAACCGGAAAATAATTACCCCATTGTCCTCTATTTCGTAAAGCGAACCTGTCTCCGGAAGTTACCGGTGAAAAAAGTTTTACTAGTCTGTTTGTGATGAATCTGTCATCCCACTTTTTCAGTCATGACTTTATTGAGTACACGTTTCAATTCATCGAATTTATAAGGTTTTGAAATATTGCCTTTGAATCCGTATTTCTCATAGTGTGCCACAACGGGATTATTGGAATAACCGCTCGATACGATGGCATGAATATCCGGATCGAATTCGATAAGTTTTTGAATCGCTTCTTTTCCCCCCATGCCTCCTGGAACAGTCAAATCCATAATAACCACATCAAACGGATTGCCGGTTTCCCAATGTTTTTTATACAATTCTATTGCTTCGGTGCCATCGGAAGCAACTTCGACCGTGTGTCCCATTAATTCCAGCATTTTATCGACAACATCGCGTATCGCATCATCGTCGTCCATAACCAGCACTTTGCCTCGCATAATTTTGATCTCGTCTTCAATTTCTTCTTTTTCACTGATTTTTTTTATTGAAGCCGGAAGATAAATGTGAAATGTGGTTCCGGTTCCTACTTTTGATTTGACAGTTATATGGCCTTCATGCTGCTTGATTATCGAATATGATGTTGCAAGGCCAAGTCCGCTGCCTTTCTGTTTGGTTGTAAAATACGGATCAAATATTTTTAACAGATGTTCCTCCGGTATACCTGTACCTTTATCTTCTATGGTAATTCTGATGTAATTTCCCGCCTCAAGGGGAATATTGCTGCCGGGCTGAATGGTCACATTTTTTGCGGTGATGTTAATGATACCGCCCTCAGGCATTGCCTGATCGGCATTTATTAATAAATTGTTCATTACCTGACTGATTTGTCCTTTATCTATTTCCACCGGCCATAGGTTTTCTTCAATTGAGATAATACTTTTCACATTGGAACCGCGCAGCGAGAATCCGGCCGATTCTTTAATGATATAGGATATATACGTGGTTTCTTTTACAGGAGCGCCCCCTCTTGAAAATGTCAGCAGTTGATTTGTCAGATCTTTTGCCCGGTAACTCGCTTTTTCCACTTCAAGCAGGGCATCATATTCATTCGATTCACGATCAACATTCATCTTGGCAAGCGAGATGTTGCCAAGTATCGCAGCGAGGATATTGTTGAAATCGTGGGCTATGCCACCGGCAAGAATTCCGATGGATTCAAGTTTACTCGCTTTATTACGTTCTTCTTCCAGAAGTTTGCGGTCGGTTATATTACGTACTATCGAAAGAACATAATCGTCATTCAAAGGGGTGATTCGAGCTTCATAAGACTGTAAACCTTTCGGTGTTGACAAGTCATATTCAATATTTTGAATCTGTTTTGTACTTAAAGCTTTTTTTACGCAATTAAGAATTTTTTTAATATAATTCTCTGAAAATCCGGCATCTTTGATATTTTTTCCAATTATTCCGGCAGAAGGTATGGCCAGTTCATCATCACTTTCAGCTTTATAATCAATGTAGGTTCCATCTTTCGAAAGAACAAATATCAGATCTGGTATCGACCGGAGAAACGCTTCGTTCCTTTCAAGGCTCTCGCGTAATGCGTCCTCAGCCAGTTTTCGGGCGGTAATATCATCGATATATTCAATGAACATTGGCACATGGTTATGTTCGTCAATAACCGGTATAACACGTATGTCAAAAACACCTTCGGGAAGTTCTGTTTCCGTAATATAAGCCTTTCCTGTTTCCAGCACTTTTCTTGCATGGCAGTCGTGACATACATCTTCTGAATTTCTATAGATTTTATGGCATTTATTCCCAATAATCCTTTTCTCAGGAGCAACATCTGCAAATCCCTTCCAGTTACTATAGAGAATATTAAAATCTTTATCATGAACTGAAAGCATGGCCGGAATGGCATCAAGCGCCGACCGCAGCAGATTTTCCGACTCTTTCAACGCCTCTACGGCATTTTTTCTGTCCCTGTTTGTTATTGCCTGGGCTGCCTGATCGGCAATCTCGCCCGCAAACACTATTTCATCAGACTGCCAGTTTCTGATTGCTCCGGTACTCTCATGACAAACGACGCCAGCTAATTCACCTCTGACACGTATTGGTGCATCGATAAAGGAAACAATATGAAAAGGTTCGAGGTATGTATGTATTAATTCATTCGTTCGAGGATCCTGGTATACATCGGAAACATCCAGTGACCGACCGGCACGTAACGCTTCAAAAAACCTTGGATAATCGCTGACTGCTAATAACCTGCCTTCACTATGCTTTTTAAGGACTGCATCATAACAATCGATGCAAACAAACCGGTTTTTGTCTTCGGTTAACATCCATACATCGGCTCTTTCCACACCCAGAGCTTTTGACGCTACTTCTGTCAGCTTATGCATCGCCTTGTTGAAATCGCCGCCTACCATTGCGGTATCAGTTGCAAGCTCATTTATTGCATGTTCCTGCAACCGGGCGCGTTTCTCACTATCCAGTAACAATTTTTCGGCTTTTTTCCGTTCAGTGATGTCAGTTACCGTCGCCAGTGCAATATTTTGCCCGGAATCCATAAAAGGTAGTGTTATACGTAAGAAAATTGAGATTATTTCCCCATCGAGCCTCTTGTTTGTCAGTTCACATTCAAAATATTTTTTACCCTCAAAAAGTATTACTAAAGCATCTAAAAACGTTCGATAGGATTCCGGTGTATGGTGTTTACCAAACTCAGCAAAAAGTTCTTCTTTAGAAGAAGCTTTATAAAGTTTAAGTGTCATTTCATTCACATCAATTAATTTTATAGATGAAGTCAGCATATATGCAACTTCCTGATTTTCCTTAAGATATTCCCTGAAATCTTTAATGTTTGTTTCTTTCAATTCATTAATGATTCTAAGAGTTTCACTGAAATCATATTCCCAGAAAGAAACTGCGGCGCTGTTAAAAATTGTTCGATAGCGTTCTTCGCTTGCCCTTAGCGCTTCTTCAGCGTTTTTGCGGTCGGTGATATCGATTAAAACTCCCTGTATTCCGACACAGACATCATTGTCATACATCGGTTTACTTGATGTACGTATCCAGCGGATATCACCCATGCTGGTAAATAATCGATATTCACCGCTTGAACTATTTCCTGACAATATTTCGACAATTCTTTCTTTCATACGCGGAAAGTCATCCGGATGTACAAGATTTTTCAAAGATTTTCCGGACGTTTCTGTCTGAGAATAACCGAATAAATTCTGCGCTGAGGGGCAGGTGTATATTATATTACCATTTCTGTCAACCGAATAAATAACCTCATCCATATTTTCTACTAAATATTTATATTTTGCTTCATTCTGATGCAGCAACTCATTAGCTTCTTTCAGCTTTAGAGTTTCTGTTTCTAACGTTTTGATTCGTTCTTCAAGTTGTTCATATGTAAGTTTACCCATCGAAAAACCCCTATATGCCCTGTATATACAAATCCATGTAATGATAAATGTATATTAAGGGATAATTCCGGAAATCAAAAGCCAATAATGTAATAAAATAGATGAAGCAGGATTCATACAGTTTAATAACCGCATATTAGACACCGGAACTAAATAATCCGAGATATTCTTTTACCAGATCACCGGTAAATGCATCGATACCGTCAACAGTACCCGGATGTTGTGCCATTGCTTTCAATACCGAAAACGGGACTGTGGATATATGAGCGCCGACAGCCGCCATTTCCCTTGCCTGAATCGGATTACGTATGCTTGCGGCAATGATTTCACATTCCATTTTATATTGCTGGAAAATTTTGGCTATTTGCGATACCAGGTCGACACCGCTCACCAAACCAAAATCAGTCAGGAAATTATTGTCTTCATCGTAAATGCCTGTGGCCGGGAAATAATCATTTTTTTCAAAAGACATTTCTGCCTGACGTCTTATACGGTCATCGATTCTTCCCGCAAACGGACTCACATATTCCGCGCCTGCTTTTGCTGCAATTAACGCCTGTTCCGGAGTAAAGATCAATGTGGAGTTTACCGGTATTCTTTCCTCGGTAAGATTTTTAATTGCGGTGATACCATCAAAAATACCGCCCTCACCCTTTGAATTAATCGTGCATACAGGAATTTTTATAACTACGTTCCCGGCAACCTGATCGAACTTTTCGTACAGAAGAATACCCTGTTCGGTCATCTCATCTGCCGTCAACCCGGCTACCTCGAGGGAAACAGGACACATTCTCCCAGCAGTTGCCAGAATTTTTTTGATGTAACTTTCGATATCTTCCTGTTCATCCACCTCACGCAGCGCGATAACAGCTTTCTTTATAAGCGAAGGATTAGTAGTAACGCCATCGATAATTCCCCAGGAAATGGCTTCTTTAATTTCCTGTAAACTGGCGGTATCGAGAAATAATTTCATAATAATTCCCCCATTGGCTGAGCTATACACAAACAGTGAAAAATAATCATAATGCTACTCATAACAATTGAATGTATACTGCGGGAAAATACGATTAATTGTTTGGATAGGGCCTCATAAAGACCCCTAAGTATGTCGGGTTCCGGTGAAGAAGTATCCATAGTGAAAAAAATATAGAATAGAGTAATGCACCTGTCAACGTTTTTTGTATCAATTTATATGTGATTCTTTACTGGAATTCATGAAAAAAATAGATTATACTCTCTATTGCCATTCAATCAGCGATTTATCTCCGTTACTTATTGTATAACAACCTTTAAAAAAAGAGGTGTATTCATGAAACATTTTGCTCTGGTACTTTTGACCTGCTTTCTCATTGTTCTGGTAATTTCCTGCTCCGGCCTGAAATCTATGGACAACATGTCGCTTAATGGTTTTACTCCTTTGTTTGACGGTAAAACATTGAACGGCTGGCATAAGCTAACCGGTTACAGCGGCGATGCAGGCAAATGGTCGGTTGCCGACGGTGTCATATTGGGTGAGAGCTATCCCTACGGTAAGGATTGCCTCTTTGTGACCGATAAGAAGTACGGTGATTTCGAATATTATGCCGAACTCAAAGCGGATATTCCTTTCGATTCCGGTATGTTCCTCCGTGTTCAGCCAAATGTGCTGTCATACCAGATCACGCTGGATAATCACCCAACGGGTGAGGTCGGCGCCATATACAGCCCTCACGGCGGCGGATTCCTTCTACATAACGCCGAGGCGAAGAAATATTGGAAAGACGGCGAATTCAATGCACTGCGCGCGAGAATTGTCGGCCAGCCCCCTCATATCGAGGCATGGATTAACGGCAACAAGATTGTCGATTATCAGGATACGAAAAACGAAGGTGAGTTACGGGTGCCTGAAAGCGGTTTTATCGGTATCCAGGTACATCCCGTATCTGGCGACGGTGTAATAAACAATGTGCATTACCGTAATCTGATGGTTAAGGAATTGAAGTAATAATTTTCATCCACACATTCTTATCTTCTAAATCAGGGGTGCAAAACTTTGTGCCCCTTTTCATATTATATGACAATTCAATCCTTTTGTAATACCAACGCTGTTTGAAATTTTACCGTGAATGACATAAAGGACTATACGAAGCCGGAGGATGTATTAGGAGAGGATGGTCTGTTAAAACAGTTAACGAAAGGCGATTCTCGTAAAGCAGCTATTCGGAAATATTCAGTTGCTTGAAATGTTTCATTCTTCAGCTCATTACCTTCATTACATCTGTCTATGACGTCATTTTATGTTTTTTTAGGAACTTTTCGGAACGGTGGGAAGTATTAAAATAAAGACTTCATGATTTTTAACTCTTCAAGTGTGTGATAGGAAAAACATTCTTAAAAATCACGCGTTAACAAAAATCCACCTGTAAATTACTGCTTCAAGATTGAATATAAAGAGGCTATCTTGATAATTAGGTTATTGAGAAACAGATCAATACGGAGTTTGGTAACTTTCTGGGCAGTAAGCATTATATTTACTCTCATGGTTTTGTTTGTATCATTTCTCATAACCATTGACAAATTGGAGTCTCTGATATATACGTCACATTCTAATGCTGAGGCGATGGCCAAAATTCATGAATTCGCTATTATCGTTTTTTCTGATATTCGCCAAGAGCTATTCAAGAACAGGGAGACCGAGTTTGTTGCAGCTTTTGAGGATACTGTACTAATCGAAAGAGCGGTGAGCATACTTAATTCCATTGACATCTATGCTTATTCTCAGGAGGAAGAGATTCTGATAGATGCCATCGAGAAATCTTTTCTCGATGTTAGATATGCCGCGATGTCACAAAACCCGGTCACTGTTGCTTACATGAACACGTTGTTCAACAATCTTATAGGTCAAGTTGAAAGGTATCAAGTATATAATACTCGGCAAATTAAAAAAATAGAAGACATGAGCCAGTTTATTCGCAGGCGAGTCCATAATGGACTTGTTGGAATGTTGGTTTTTGTCTGCATTATTATTTTGGTTGGTTCAATCACCCTGATTCGAAGGGTTGTAAGGCCAACGATCAAGTTAAGTGAAGCTACTGAACGATTTGGGAATGGAGATCTGACTTCAAGGGTTAGGGAATACGATAATGATGATGAAATGGGGAAGTTGTGTGAATCTTTCAATGCAATGGCTGAAGATATTGCAAATCGAGAAACAGCAAGGCTTGAATTCGTTGGTGGAGTGGTTCATGATATTAAAAATCCACTATCAATTGTTGGCTCTGCTGTAAAAATGTTAAAGAAGAAATCCAATAATCGTTCTCTGGTTGAGGAATGGCTTGACCGGATATATCAGGAAGTGCATCGCCTTGAGAACATGACACACGACTTAATGGATCAGATCCAAGTTGAAACCGGAAGATTATCTCTGAATTTAGCCGAAATTGATTTGGTGGAACTTGTAGAAACAATAAATAAAGTTGAAGGAAGTATGATCGCCAGCCATCATATTTCATTGGCGGAGAACGGGCCCTGTATCGTATTGGCAGATAAACATAAAATTGAACGAGTAGTATTAAATTTTCTAACAAATGCTATTAAATACAGCCCTCATGGAACGACTATCATACTGTCTGTTGAAACAAATGAAAATTTAGCGAAAGTATCAATAACTGACCAAGGAATAGGTATTTCAAAAAATGAATTGGATAGATTATTCAAACCCTTTTTACGTTTAAAAAATTCTCACCGAATGGCCGATGGAAATGGATTTGGATTATACACGGCAAAAAAAATTATTGAGGCTCATAAAGGAACAATTCACATTGATAGTCAGGAAGGAGTTGGCACTACTGTGATCATTACATTACCCCTTATCGGAACATCTTAAAACTGCCATGGAGTTATACCTCGGATATTTGTTATTAAATGTTATTTCAGCATATTACCAAAACCTAATAAAGAAGGTATGGGTATGGGTAAAACTAACAAAACAACATTTAATCGAAAAGAACTCGAACATTATTTTAAAAGATATCACACAAATTTAAAGAATGATCTTTCTACAATCACAAGTGAGGTTGAGCGCCTCTTTATAAATGAGTCGGTTAAACCAACCATAAAATCTCGTGTGAAATCTTTTGATAGTGTGTATATGAAAATTCTGAAGCAACCAATAGAGGGGCTAAAAGAGAATCCTTTTTCATCGCTGCACGATATATTTGGAGTGCGAATTATATGTAAATTCATTGAGGATGTACACCATTCGGAAGATCTAATCCAACGTCATTTCACAATAATCGATCGTGAAATAAAAGGCGTTGAATCACCTCATGATCTATTGGGGTATAAATCAACTCATCTCCTTATAGCAATACCCGCTAACCTCAAATCTCAAAATCTGTGTGAAACTTGTGAAATACAGATCCGAACGATTTTACAGGAAGCATGGTCAGAGGTTGAGCATGAACTTGTATATAAATCAGAATTCAAACCTTATGACGAACCATTAAAACTTAAGCTCGCAGCTCTGAATGCTAATTTGACTCTAGCAGATATCATTTTTCAGGAAATTAGGGATTATCAAAGTCAACTCCAGAAACAACTGAATATCAGGCGAGATACTTTTTTACAGAAAGTTGCAACTGACTCAAAACTCATGATCAATTGCTGTTCATATACAAATAGGAAATCAAATGGTAATCATTCAAAATCAATTTATTCATCCTTTTCGAATAATGGCTCTGAAAAAAACATTGATACACTTTTATTGAGAGGGCTGATCGCTCACAATTGTAAGCAATATTCGAAAGCGAAAGAGATTTATACACAGATACTATCTCTTGATCTCCAGCCATCTATTCGGGCTATTATACTCATTCATCGTGGTATGGCTTATTTTGAAGAATCTAAGTATGATAAATCGATGGATGATTTTTGCCAAGCTATTAAAATAGATCCTTCAAATGCCAGGGCAAGGTACAATCGGGGTATTATTTATATGTGCTTAAAAGAATATAAAAATGCTCTAATGGATTTTGATAAATCAATTTCAATCGGTCCCGATTTTTTTGAATACTACTTCTATCGTGCTCAAGTAAATTATATTTTAGGATTCCGCTCGGAAGCGATACAGGATTTTCGTGAAGCACTTAATCTTAATCCAGATGCAACGGAAATACTCGAATTCATAAAAATGATAAGTTCCTGATGCTAATGCTATACTGAAAATTGGGGAACGAGATCCGAAATGTGTTCTTATTGACTTCTTATTGTTGAAGACGAAATTATGCAGGTAGATGTATATCGAGAAGAACTCGAAAATGATGGCTATGTAGTTGATATTTCGATGAGCGGAGAAGCAGGGGAAAATGAAGCAACGGATTTTATTTTGAGCGAGGAATTTTAACAGCGTAAAAGAGGGAGACATAACATTCCCCCCTACACCAATTTCAGTATCCGCCGGAAACGACCATTTTGAGCGCGTAAAGAGAGCTGCGGGCGGTGATAAACAACGTTTTACGGTCGGCGCCACCGAAACAGACATTTGCGGCAAATTCAGGAACTTTGATAAATCCCAAACGTTCACCCTGAGGACTATAGACTGAAACACCCTCACTGCCACCAAAATAGAGATTACCGTGCTCGTCCAATGTCATGCCGTCGCACTCCTCACTGGCGAATATCCTACGGTTGGAAAGAGCGCCGTTTTCTCCAATATCAAAGGAATATATCTCCTTAGCGCTCCAGTCCGCTACGTAAAGGGTGGCGCCGTCAGGAGATGCTGCCACACCGTTTGGGTAGATCATATCTTCTATAATTGACGTGAGCGTTGTATAATCTGGGGAGAGATGGAAAACTCTGCTGACAGCCTCATCACCGCCCCGTCTGCCACGGGGATCGGTAAAATATATACCAGCTTCGGGATGGCTGAAAACATCATTTGGTCGGTTGAACTCTATACCGTTATATGTATTCGCGAGCACAGTGGTTACACCATCAGGGCAGATAGAAAGCAATTTTTTGTCGCTTCCGGCACAGACAAGCAGGTTGTCCTCATGGTCAAAAAAAAGTCCAACAGCGCCACCTGAAGGTTTGCGGAATGAGGACAGCTCCCCGTCAATAGACCATTTGAGAATGTGGTCACGGTGGCTGTCGGTAAAATACACATCACCCCGGGAGTTTGCAGTCGGCCCCTCGGTGAAAGCGAATCCACCGGCGATATGAACAAGTTCAGCACCCTGCTCGACAAGATCCTGCGGAATGTCCGCCATTGCCGAAGACAGGGAAACAGACGTCGCAAACAGCGCGGTTAAAATGGCTCGTGAACAAAATGCAAAGAGTTTTGCCTGGGCATTCCTGTTGCCATCAATTGTCAGCGCATGTTTCATGGTGATTCCTTTGTGTTATAGCCAAGGTTGTTAAACAGGTGTATTTATTCATTTTGCATTATAGGTGCCATCATCATTCCGATCACCACCCCACAAATAATAAGACGTATTTAATTTAATAACGTGTGGAAAGGTCGACAGTTCCCAAAAAGTTTCGTTATTTTCAAGTTATAATTCCGATATTCTCCATATCAAAATCATGGGATGTCATTAATTAGAAAAAATTGTCTGAGAATGGATGTTAATGCTTGCCATTTTTTCGCGTAATTATTTTTTAAAGTTTTATCAGTACTTTCCCGGCGCATGAGGGCGATAATTGCCCTGAATATTGCCAAAGTGCAACAGTTCTCGAATCACTTTTTTGACAATCTTAAAGTTTAAAAAATCATTCTGCCAGAGTTCATGAATACTCTTCGTCGGATCTTTGTATCGATCGGCTGCTGATATAACAATATAGGCCGGGCTTGCGATAAGATCATACGACTTCAGTATACTATAAACACACGATTCCGAGATGTAATAGATATACATGTCGGTTATATGCGTATTCTGGTCTATCCGGCACCTAATTTTGATGTAAACCGGCACTTAGCAATCGGAGCGAAGCGACGCGCTCTAAAAATATCAAGGGTGCCGGATGGTCCCCCCCAAAGTCATTTTGAACATTGTCTTTTTCATTACTTATCCCAATCAAAAAAAATATATCTGTTGTAGTCGTACTGTGGTAATGTGGTAAACGCAAAGCGTTTTCCAAGAGAGTGTTGTAAAGTCGTAGACTTTTCAATGCTCACGGCATTTCAACAGCTTCATGCGTTTTGTGGGTAAAAATTAACAATATTGTAAAATTCAATAAACTGCGAATTGATAAATTAAATCACGGATTATACGTCACATCGAGTAAACTAACCGGTCCTAATACCTTACGAACATTTCTGGTACGAACCTCCAGCCTGTTCAATCCGCTTTTGAGATTCCACAGCCATATCGGTTCCTTCTGTTCGATCCATTCTCCGTCATTGATGCGAACTAGGAATGTGTCGAAACCACCTGGGGTGTACGTGGCAATGTTTACCGTCAGAAGCCCGGCCTCATCGGTTTCAGACAGGAATACCTCTGCCTGATTAAGCGGTTCGTAAAAGTCCATGGCACGGTCGGTCTGTGTCTGGTACTCGTACCGTTTAGGGAACTTTTCATCGTAGTGGTTCAGAAAGCCGTCCCACCCCCACATGGTGGCACCGGTATGGACAGGTACCGGCAGCGGGTTGGATAGGAAGTCGTTGCGGGGGATTATACGGAAATACCCCATGATTTCCATAATATGGGTGCCGTGCTCGACAATGGAGACAGGATTGTTGCCCTCGCGCATACCTATATGGATGCGGTGTCCGATCTGATTCTCATATTCACCGGCAAACGGCCTGTGAAGCGTCTCTATATACGGCATCTGTTCTTTGAGCAAATCGTGGATTTCCAGCAAATTATAGGGTATTCCGGTGTCGGGATTGAAGTAGTAGTAGTCACGGGTAGCATCCATATATATCCATTTATTGAATTCGTTCGACCATACCTCTGTGACTTCGTGCCCGCTCAAAACCTCGCTGTGAATGTTTATGTGTCGGGCCTGGTATCCCAGCGACAGCAGCGCTCCGATTAGAGCCTGGTTGGAATAGAGGCACATGGCGTCACGGCGTCTGCCCTCGTACGGTTCCTGAAGACGTGGCATGCCCTTTTCACCTTTTTCAATGATAGTTACATCATTCCAGTCCCATGAGTACCGGTCACTGGTGAGGGGGATACGGTATGCCCAGTTCAGCAGGCGCATCATGACCTCGAATTCGGATGTGGCGCCTTCAACGATACGGTCGAGTTTGTGATTCTTGCGGAATTTTTCGAGGTCTTTATGTGTTAGATCCTCGTATACAAACGGATATGACGAGTGGACAACCTTTCCGTTACGGACAGTATGGGAGGTTATACCCATTGTACTGTTTGGTGAGCGATCTTCCCATTCGGAGGTTACCCGAATATGTTTAATGAGTGGGCTTTTCAACGGATTATCGGTATACAGGTCGGCTTTCCACTGGAAATATCGCTTCCCCGCGGTATCGGTGATTTCGCTGCCGACAGTCGCAGTTCGCCATGCTGTCCATGAGGGATCATCTGAGAGCGGACTGTTCCCGAAACGTGTGTAAACGGAAGCGCCGGTATTTTCCGGAACCTCCATATTTACGGTAATGTTGGTATTAGTAAGACTTATGTTTCTTTTCAGTAGGTTTCCATTATCGATAACATCGATAATCGGGGAAACGTACTCGCCGGATTGGACATGATGATCGAGACTGATCCGTATGGCATATTCACCGTCCACCGAATCGGTCGCGCCAAGCTTTGTGTCGCTCCAGGTACGGCCGCCGTCTGAGCTTTTCATGGAGCGGTTCGGATGATGGGTACGGGTCAGCGAACCGCGTGCAAATTCCTTTTCGAGCGATATAAGCACCCGCCAGGATACCGAATCGCTGTCTGCCCACATTTGCACTTCATTAATTCCCTTTTTTAGTGCACCTGATGGCAGGTCGACATAATACCAACGATCCCAGTTTTTGTCGATGAACTGCTTGGCGAATGGCGCTGCATATCGTGATGCCGGCCTCAAAAACTCAATACCGTTCAGTGACAGATGCAATGGTGTGGTATTTTTATTTACCTCGATTGCTTTAAACACCAGACGGCCCGACCATGCTTCAGGATTGTCGATCTTCAGCAGCTTTTTGATGATAATTCCTTTTTTGAGGTCTTCAATCCACTCCTTGCCGCTGTAATTATACCCCTCGGGAACGCCTGCAGCCGGAGCGTCGTCCTCATAGAGTTCGGTATCATCGAGCATAATAACACCGTTCGGGCGATCAACTCTCAGGTTTACAAGTTGGGCGTCACGTTCGATTCCGGCTGCATCGAGTTCAAGAACACTCGTGCTTGTCGCCCCAAAAATTGAGAATGGAAAGGAAAAAACAAGAACAATCAAAACAGAGGTCACGAAACAGATACGTTTTTGCATGGTGGTATTGTCCTTATTAAATGGGGTAATATGTATCATGAAAATTCCTTTATCGCCATTAACTCGACTTTTTATGATCGAATCATCACGGCATATCCAGTTCATCGATTGATATCTCATGCGGCAGACGGTTCCCCAGTGCAGCTTTGGCGGAGCATTTCCCCGCAGCTTCCCCGAGCATGACCGAATCACCGGTCACACGATAACTTGCGTGGGCAAAAAAATCTCCGCTGATGTTCCGTCCCGCCATCATAAGGCCATCCACATCCCGTGCGATCAGGGAACGCAGTGGTATGTCATACGGTTTCGTCTTGATCCCATCATCCAAAATACCTTTCGTCCGGCCGGGATCGATGGAATGTATATCGACACCGAACCTGACATGGCAGACGGCATCATCGAATCGAGCGCCTTTCATAAGATCATCCACGGTTACGGTGTACCGTCCGTGAATACGGCGGCTCTCCCGGATTCCGATCTGCTCGGGTGTGGCGACGATATGGATGTTCTTCCATCTGCCTCCCAGCGAACGGAGAGCATAAACCATAGCGGCAGTCTCGGCACGGGCCTGCACTGTCGCACGGGTGACCGCATCAGGATCAAGGGCATCGACATTGTATTGATGATTCGCCATGAGTACCGCAAGATCATCCCTGATTCCGTAAAATGTCGGCCTGGAATAGGACGGTTCAATTCCGGCACGTTTCAGTTCACGGTACATCCAGTCCTTTCGTTCGGCGCTCGTTTTAAGAGACAGCGCAGGAAGATCGTCGAGAGGACCGATACCGGACAGGTAGACAAGAAACGACATCGGCTGAACCGAACCTGTTTCGGGATGTCCGATGTCGAAACGACACCCCGCATATGCAGCGCAGTCGCCGTCACCGGTGCAGTCTATGAAAACCTTCGCATTCCATACTTCGCGGCCGGCTTTCGACTCGGTAATGACCGAGGCCAACCGTCCGTTGTTACTTACCGCCCCGACGACACGGGTATGGTATCTCAGTGACACTCCGGCCTCGAGACACATCTCCTCGATAATGAGCTTGGTCAGTTCCGGGTCGATACGGTTTCTGAACATTCCACCACGTTCCCCCAGGGTCTGTTCGAGTTCCTCAATTATCCCTTTTTTCCCTTCCGAGTCGAGGATGCAGTTTACAAGACCGACAGTCCATGTGCCCCCGAGGCATCCTTTCAGTTCCAGAAGCCGTGTTTTTGCTCCCACCCTTGCAGAAGCCAAAGCAGCTGAAAATCCGGCCGGGCCGCCCCCACACACGATGACATCGGTGTTTTCAGCTATAGGCAGTTCACGTTCCGGTTCCCGGTATGTCTGTGAGCTTTGACGGGTATATCCTTTATGTGCATTGAATCCACCTGAAACAAAACCGGCTGTCCCGGCTGCAATAAATCGCCGTCTTTTCATGTTTTTTCCGAAAGGTATTTTTTAAATGGTTTTTTTCTTTAATGATTAATGGTCAACTCCATTCGTCAATACATTCTGAATACTTCAGATTAACAATTACACTGTTTTTCCCCCCGGATGCAATTATTTTTTAGATATTATCCGCGCAAACATATCTCATTTTCGGTACAAGTTAGATTTTGACTGATCCATTTTATATTTCTCACACTTAAATAAAAAAAATATTTATTTTATA
>JAFGMP010000251.1 GCA_016927495.1 Candidatus Latescibacterota bacterium
ATCAACGCCGTTGAAGTGGCACGGTTATGTGAAGATGCCGGGGCGCAGGGTATTATTATTCACCCGAGGACAAGAAGCCAGGGGTTCGGTGGTGATTCCGATTGGAGAATTATAGCTCATATTAAAGAAGCGGTTTCAGTGCCGGTAATCGGATCCGGTGATATCAAATCACCCGAAGATGCGAAACGTATGCTGGACGAAACCGGTGCAGATGCTGTTATGGTAGGCCGTGCAGCGTTGGGGAATCCATGGATATTCAGGGAAATTGAAGCTTATTTGCGAAATGACCCCGTTCCGAATCCGCCTGAAATTGACGAGCGCCTGCATTGCGCTGTACGGCAGCTTGAAACTCTTGCAGATGAGGTAAGCGAAATATTTGCCGTGCTGAATATGCGAAAATTTTTCGGGTGGTATTCACGGGGATTTCACGGTGGAGCGCAATTCCGCCGGGAAGTTTTTCTTGCTGAGACGATTACTGAAGTAAAACGTATAATAAGAGAATATCTGGAAAACTCACAACCATATAATACAGGTGAACATGTTGATACTCACAGTGCAATGGTAGGATTATGAAAGAAAGCGATATCAAGTCAATTCTCAATCGTATGAATTCCGGTGAATTAAATATCGATGAAGCGGAAAAGCTTGTCGAAGAACACTATTTCGGGAACCTCGGTTTTGCCAATGTGGATCATCACCGGAGCCGCAGGCAGGGTTTCCCGGAGGTAATATTCGGACAAAACAAAACCACCGTACAGATTGTTCGTATAGCGGAAGAAATTGTCAAACACGAAAGCATTGTTCTTGCCACACGGCTTTCGCAGGATTCCCTCGATGCCATGAGCGCCCGGTTTCCCGACGGGGAGCGTAACGATATTGCCCGGACGTTTGTTGTGGGTATGCCCGAACCGGATATCGAATTGACACATGGAACCATACTTATCGTTTCGGCGGGGACATCCGATCTTCCTGTAGCCGAGGAAGCAGTAGTAACGGCCCGCGCCATGAAAAACGATGTCAGATCATTGTATGATGTTGGTGTTGCGGGAATTCACCGTCTTTTGGCCCGCAGAAACATAATCATGTCGGCCTCATGTATAATCGTTGTCGCTGGAATGGAAGGAGCGCTTGCAAGTGTTGTCGGTGGTCTTGTTCAGGTACCGGTCATTGCCTGTCCTACCAGTGTGGGATATGGTGCGTCGTTTCAGGGGCTGGCTGCCCTTCTTACCATGCTTAATTCCTGTGCTTCGGGTATTTCGGTGGTTAACATCGATAACGGTTTTGGTGCGGGTTATGCGGCGGCTTTGATAAATCGCACCGGGAAAATATAATTATTTATTGTAAAGTGTTATCACATAATATAACTTAAACATACTTTTTAACTTTGGATTTGTTCATGAAAACAGCTTATTTCGATTGTTTGTTTGGTGTATCAGGCGATATGATTCTGGGTGCGCTCGTTTCATGCGGCGTCCCGGTGAATGTCCTAACTGCCGAGCTTAAAAAACTCAATATCGACGGCTTCGAACTGAAAGAAAACACGGTTCTCCGGTCAGGTATATCGGCAGTGCATATAGATGTTTTAATAAAACCGCAGCATGAGCACCGTCACCTCTCACATATTAAAAACATCATCAAGTCAAGTTCATTATCCGATACGGTAAAAAGCAAAGCCGTTCGGATATTTACACGTCTTGCCGAGGCAGAAGCCAGGGTTCATAATACCACCCCGGAAAAGATTCACTTTCATGAAGTTGGCGCTCTCGATGCAATCATCGATGTTGTCGGCGCCTGTATCGGCCTCGAGTATCTCGATGTTGAAAAGATCGTGTCTACTCCGCTCAGACTTGGCACCGGCACGGTCACCTGCGAACACGGGGTGATGCCGGTTCCGGTTCCGGCTGTGGTAGAACTCACGAAAGGTATACCTGTCGTAAGAACATCGTATAAGGGAGAACTGACAACACCGACCGGCGCTGCAATCGTGACCACGCTTGCATCCTCATACCAGTCCCTCGAAAACTTTATTTCCGAAATGGCCGGTTACGGGTCGGGCACAAGAGAAAGTGAAGAGCATCCGAATGTGCTGCGGATCAGCATCGGAACTATACAACACTCACCTCATGATGATCATTCCGTTCTTATCGAAACAAATATCGATGATATGAATCCGGAGATATTCGGTTTTCTTTCCGATAAACTTCTCGGCAAGGGAGCGAAAGATGTATACATGAGTCCGATCTATATGAAAAAAGGACGACCGGGGACGCTTCTCAGTATTCTAACCGATGAAGCGCTCAAAGAAACGATGCTCGAAATTCTGTTTGCCGAGACAACGACGCTTGGAGTCAGAATTACCAGGGTTTCGCGAAAAGTGCTGAAACGCGAATCAAAGACTGTCGAAACGGAGTACGGACCTGTTCGGGTAAAAGTGGCGTATATTACGGGAATGGAACGGTTTGCGCCCGAGTATGAGGACTGTGCCAGGATTGCCCGCGAAAGAAATATTCCACTTATTAATGTGTATGACATTGTACGTAAATGTGCTTCAAACTGATTTTTATAAGGAGTATGAGCGAACGGCTAACAGCTAACGTCACCTGTTTTAACCGGCAGTGCAGTAACTGCTGAAAGCTGAATGTTACGTCAAAGGGAGTAAACAATGCGTTTGTTAGCATGGTCATTTCTCATCGGGTTTCTATTCCCGATTGCGGTAGTTGCTCAGGAGAAACCGGCATTCGCGGCCGATTCTCCGGTCAGTAATCAACCGTCTGTTATATATTTCGCTCAAAACACACCGTCCACATCAAAAGCAACAAAGGACGAAGAGGAATCCTCCTCTAAATTGCCGCCGCCGCCGGCACCGAGAACCGCAATAACAACCGAAAAACCTATTAAGGGTACTACAGGCAGTATTGTAACCAAAGAAGAACCGAAGGAGCAGGTATCCGGCCAGACTCAAGGGGCGGAAAATCCGGCAGAACAACCAAACGTCGGAACTGCGCCGGGGCAGCCTCCGGTTTCCACTCCTGCGGGCGACGTGACACCCGAAAGAACCAGAGTTGCTTCGAGATCCACAACCAGAAAACAAATGCCGGAAATTGTAAAAGAAGAATTTTCATTATTTAATGTATCAACCGATAACTTGCGGACTATGAAAACTCTTACCGATGACAATTTCAACTTACGCGGTATGGTTTACGGGGAGGAACGGGGATATCTACGGCTGCTCGAAGCGGACAATGACGGAAAATTCAGAGAAGCATGGAAAAGCCCTCCGATGAATTCCCCGGTTCGCGAATTATTTGTCGACGACATCGACAAAGATGGTGAAACAGAGATTGTGGCTTATACCAACGATGGTAATATTTTCATATACGGATACAAATCACACGATCTGAAATACCGGACACCGGAAAACACCTATACAGGTATAAGCTGTATGGTTTTGGGAAATATAGATGATGATCCCCAACTCGAACTTATTTTCATTGCCAGCCAACCGGGACAACCGGGAAATCTCATTCAGTTCGATCCTAAATCTCAGTTTGAGGAATGGAGATCATCACAGGAGTATCAAGCATCAGATATGATAATTGGAAATGTAGACAAAGATGACGAAGTAGAGATTATTATGAACACTGGAGAAATACTGAGCAGCAAGTTTAAAAATGTAAAATGGAAAAGCGATATTGTATTGGGTGATCGTCTCTACCTGATTGATTTGGATAATGACGGAATTCTTGAGCTGGTGACAGAATATGACCAGTCGTATATCCGTATTATCGATGTGGACGAACGCCGTGAAAAATGGTAATATTTTTTACAGCCTCAGTCGTAATTTTATTAATAAAATGAATAACAACATTATAAATACATGAGTTTTACCTGGTGAAAAAAAAGCCCTTCTTTGGAACATTTCCTGTACGGTTGTATCCGGAAGAAATACTTGGCATAGCTTTTTTCATATTGCTCTTTATGCTCTCCTTACGATTCGGTACCAACATTAAAGGCCCTACCGTAATGGTTCGCGCAGTGATCAACGCCTTTCTGATTATCGTAGGTTTGGCGGTACTTTCGGGTAAGGTGGGATTAACGCTGGTTAAAATCATTCGCAACTGGGCACCAATAATATTTATTCTGATTGCATATGAAAACCTCGGTGATTTAGTTCGATTTATCAATCCCCACGATGCCGATCCCGTATTGAGAAAAATCGATGAATTTATATTCGGAGGTGTAAATCCCACACTCTGGCTTGAAAAAATCATAAGGCCATGGCTCAGCGAGATCATGCATGCCTCGTATGTCAACTATTACCCGTTTTTACCGATCATCGGCTTTTTCCTCTACATTTCACGGGATTATCACAAATTCAGAAATGTGATGGTGAGTGTCACATTTGGTTTTTATCTCGGCTATATTGGTTATCTCCTTGTTCCGACAGTGGGGCCGCGCTTTCATATGGCACAGGAATTCACGGTCAGCGTCAAGGGTACTACGATGCTTTCGGAAAAAGTGTATCAGATGCTTAATGCCCTTGAATCGACACGGCGAGATTGTTTCCCATCTTTACATACCGCCATTACGGTTATAGTTACCACCTATGCGTATCGCTACCGGCGCTGGCTTTTCTGGTTTATGCTTCCGGTGTGTATCGGTATTGTATCGGCAACGATATATCTTAGATATCATTATGTAATAGATGTGATTGCCGGGATCGCTCACGCTGCATTCTGCGTATGGCTGGGGCCTCGAGTCAATTCATGGTGGTATGAACGGGTAACCGGAGACCATGTAATCGATGACTATCCTGAAAAACTCGATATTGCAGAAAAAGCCGGTAACATATTGCGCCGGATCAAAAATAAAGCAGGAAGATGAAAAGAATTATTCGATATGTTGCCGGTACAGGCTTTATAATCCTCGGAATTGTCGGCTTGTTTTTGCCGTTTCTTCAGGGGATTTTGTTTATTATAACCGGACTTTTGATACTCGCTCCCGAAAGCAAAACCATACGAAGAATGATCGCCTGCATACGTCTGAAGTATCCTGAATTCTATACAAAAGTAAGAAAACTGAAAAGAAAGAAGAATGGGAATAAAGTATAAATTACCCCACATCAGACCTGTGAGGTATAAAATATTCATCCTGAAGCATTCTGCTGCATATACTGCCGGACATGATGATGGAGATGAGGTGGAACAAGCTACTCTTTGAGAGGGCAACTGCAAGCTAAAGCATGCTGTTGTACATATCGCCACCCAACAGACTGCATTAGCTCTCTGTGTTGACTCCTACTGTTTGTAAGGTGATAATTCGTAAATTATCCCTGCTGATACCCCGATTACTTGTACGAATCTTTGATAGCCCGGATCATCGCCATGAAGTTTTCCACCGGTGTTCCTGCCTGGACATTGTGGATTGCATCGAAAACAAAGCCGCCATCCTTATTGAAGATACGAATTCGATGGCTCACCTCTTCATATACATCTTCCGGTGTACCAAATGGAAGCGTCTGCTGGGTATCGACGCCGCCGCCCCAGAAGGTAAGTTTATCGCCGAAATCATCTTTCAGCTTCTGCGGCTCCATACCCTCGGCGGAGCACTGTACCGGGTTAAGAACATCAAATCCCGAATCAATAATATCGGGAAGAAGGGGACGTATGCCACCACAAGAATGGATAAATACTTTCCACTTGGTATTTTCATGAATCCATGAATTAATCCGTTTGTGGTACGGCTGGTACAGGTCGCGGTATGCATCCGGTGAAATAAAAGGCCCGCGCTGTGTACCGAAATCGGCTCCGGTTACAAAAATGACATCGATACGTTCTCCTACAGCTTCCTTAACGAGCGCAAGGTTTTTCAGGCCGATTTCGCACTGCCGTTCGAAGATTTCCCTGACATACTCTTTCCGTATTACGGTGGACACATACCATTCCTCGACAGCCCGTATCCCTTTCGGATCTTTCAGCGCAGGGCCGGGGACAAAAGCGATATCACCGAATGCCGTGCCGCCCATACTGTAGGCAATTGCATAATCTGTCGTGGTATAGAGCCGTTCGCTTTCCTTTTCAAGGTGCGCAAGTTCCTCATCGGGATATATGCCAAACTCTTCGAGATTGTCTTCTACATTGAGGTTATTATCGTCAACAGGTTTTTGCCGAACCGTGCTGTCGAAATAAAATCCGCCGTTCGGCATTTTCGCCGCCGGGGGAAAGGATGTGTCACCCTGGGCATACATGGGAATGTCGCCATTTTCATCCGGCTGGGTGTTGAACAGCTCCGGAACAAGTACTGGCGTGCCGTCGAACATAGTCCATTCTTTCCAGTCCCTGTTTTCGAAGCCGAACATGTTTTTTGTACCTAAAAGTCCCGTACAATCAATACCGAGTGCTTCCCGAAAATCATCGTTAATTTCACCGAGCATCTGGTAAGGTTCGTTAACCCTGACATGGTCACCGGGGCCGTCAAGGCCAAGCTCTCTTCTGACTTTCGATACGACGCTGGCTGAAATACCGGTTACCATGGTCGAACCGAAATCAACCGGCACATGGTCGGGCTGTATGTGATTGATTGCCGCACGGACACGTTCTCTCGGGGTCATGTAATAATCTCCTCCCAAATATATATGAAATTGCTTATTTCCTTCGTATATATTAGGTTTAATTTCATGTACATGCAATGGTAAAATGATATTCAGAAAGCAAATGGAATAAGAGAAAACAAAATAAGGTGTTTAATTTCTTTATTAATAACCAGGTCGGTATGAAAAATTTAAGAAAATATGGGAAATCACCCTATTCTGTCGCAATAGTCCACGGCGGTCCGGGTGCAGCCGGTGAGATGGCGCCGGTGGCACAGGAACTTGCATCAGGGTATGGCGTTCTGGAACCACTTCAGACTGCATCGTCCCTCGATGGGCAGGTTGAAGAACTCAGGAATGTGCTGACTTCACATGCCGAAACTCCCGTAACGCTGATAGGTTTCTCCTGGGGTGCATGGCTCAGTTATATCATAACGGCACGCTTTCCCGAAATTGTAAAGAAGCTGATACTCGTATCAAGCGGCAGTTTTGAGGAACGTTACGCCGTCAATATGAATAAAACCAGAATTAACCGTCTCAGTAAAAAAGAAAAAACAGAAACCGACTCTCTTATCGACAAAATGAATGATCCTGCCATTGAGGACAAAAACGATACCTTTGCCAGATTCGGTGAATTATGCTCGAAGGCAGATGCATATGATCCGATAAAGTGTGACCAGGAAAAGTTTGACTGCAGTTATGCAATATACCAGGCTGTCTGGAAGGATGCTTCGGAATTGAGAAGAAGCGGAAAGCTGCTGGCGCTGGGGCGTAAGATATATTGTCCTGTAATTGCGATCCACGGTGATTTCGATTCCCATCCGGCAGAGGGAGTCCAAAAACCGTTGTCCGATGTGCTTAAAAATTTCAGGTTTATTCTACTGACACAATGCGGACATAAACCCTGGGGTGAACGTCTCGCAAAGGATATATTTTATAATTTATTGAAAGAGGAACTTGAGTAGAACGGGTGACTTGATTAAATAAATTTTTGTGAGGGCAATACCATGACAATAGTTAAAAAAATCGGGCTAAAAAGCTCGGACAAAGAAAAGATTGTTGAGCAGGTGATTAAAAATCCCGAATGTTTACCTGAAATTATCGAAGGATTGCATGCAAAAAAAGGCGCTGTGAAATTCGGTTGTGAAAAAGTGCTGCGTCTCGTAAGCGAAAAAAAACCAGAACTTGTATATCCGTTTTTCGATGTGTTTGCTGCTCTGCTTGATTCGGAAAACAATTTCCTGAAATGGGGAGCAATTTTAACTGTCGCAAATTTGACTGTTGTGGACTCGGAAAACAAATTCGAAAAAATATTCGAAAAATATTATGCACCTGTTACAGGGCCGGCGGTAGTAACTGCTGCAAACATTATGAGCGGATCAGTAGTAATTGCGGGAGCAAAACCGGAATTACTTAATTACATCACCCGTAAAATACTGAAAGTGGAACAGGCTCAATATCGACATCACGGGAAATTATCACCTGAATGCTACAATGTAGCGTGCGGTCATGCCATTCACTACTTTCATGAAGTTTTCAATAATATTGAGGATAAAGAAAAAGTTGCTATTTTTGTTAAGAATCAACTTGAAAACACCCGTAAACCAGTTGTAAAAAAAGCAATTAAATTCCTCAAAAAATATGCGGTTTAAATAATATTGTGGATATGGAGACAATATGAAAGGCCTTTTGCTTGTTGCTCATGGGAGCCGTAAAAAAGAATCTGCGGAAGAAATATCCGGGTTAAAACAAAAGCTGAGGGATTTATCACATGGCGAATTCGATGTTGTCGACCATGCATTTTTACAGAAAGCGAGTCCGAAGTTTGACGAAAAGATGCAGGAGTTTGTAAGTAACGGAATATCCGACATCATGGTGCTACCCTATTTTCTGGCTACCGGCAGTCATGTGGCATCAGATATACCTCGGGTAATTTTCGACATCAGGCAGAAATTTCCGAACGTCAAAATACGGATGTTGCCGCATATCGGTGCTGCAGCGGGTATGGTGCAGTTGCTGTGGGACCACATACATGGATCTAAGGATTAAGAACACAGCATTTTGTGCCCTGCCGTGATACATTGTTTACCGGGGAAATGGATTGGATTTCATAAGAGATAAATCCGGCAAAATTACCAATAAAGAAATTGCATCACTCGCTTTCCTCAATATGCTTCATTTTGATACATACTTCCAAAAATTGAATCACATTGACTTTATGTCATACTATCGAACGAAAATACCTCCATGCGCATAATGCATCTATATTATTGTTAAATATAAACTTATGCAATATTTATAGGTAATTTGACTGAGTGGCATAATATTTGCTAAATTGCTATATTGAAGACTAACAAAAGTATTGATCGATTTAAAACGTCAAAGAAAAAAACAGGAATATAAATAATGTAATATGCA
>JAFGMP010000252.1 GCA_016927495.1 Candidatus Latescibacterota bacterium
ACATACCCGATGCAGCGGTTCAGTTCGCAGATTTTCACGCCTTCGGGGCACTGGTCTAGGCAGCCTGTACATCCGGTAACACCGCGGCAGCTTTTCCCCTGATCCAACTCGCCATAACGCTGTAGTTTACGGTTTTCATAGAAACTCATACGCATGCCCATGACTGGAATGTTTTCTGCAAGCTGGTCGAAGGATGTCATGCCGGGAATTGTGGTGTCGACTGCGCTATTTTGAAGCACCCATTTCAATGCTGCCTGATTAATGGTTATGTCACCCATATCGTGATTCGGATATCCACGGCCTTTATCCTGGGTTTTCATCGCAATAATACCAAGGCCTGCATCGCGGGTTCTGTGTAAGGCGTCGGTTACATCCTGCTCCGCCTTGTAATTGTAACCTACCAGCATATGCTCCCAGAATTTGCTTTCTACAGCAGCATCGAGTAATTTGACATGGTTCGTATGGATCGACACACCTGCGTAACGAAAAAGTCCATCCTTTTTCGCCTTATCGAAAGCACCAATCCATTCCTGATTGAGTACCTCATCAGGTTCATCGGGCATATGCATGAACATAATGTCGACATATTCAACCTGGAGCCGTTTTAAAGACAGTTCCATCATTTCACGAACCTGTTTTGCCGATTTATCCTTGCAATGTACTTTTGTGGCAAGGAAAACCTTGTCGCGTTTGGTTTTCATGACTGTGCCCACGATCTCTTCGTTAACGCCCTTCATATAACCGTGAGCGGTGTCGATGTAATTGATTCCCGAGTCGATGGCGGCATGAATCAACTCCGGATCTCGTGTATTCATTGCCCCGAAACCGACTTCAGAGACTTTATAACCTGTCGATCCGAGTTCACGATACGCAATACGTTGAAATTTCGTTGCCCCCTGCGCATAAGTCCTGCGATAGTCTAACCATCCGGCAGAAGCCACAGCCGCACCCGTAACAGCGGTGCTTTTCAGAAAAGATCTTCGATCGTTTAGACTCATAAATAATCCCCCGTTTTGATTTTATTAGTTTTTTTAATTTTTGTGTGTGGTAATCAATAGTATGGTTGGGAAAAAAAACAGGTATTTCAAAAATTTTTATTTAACTATAGTATCATAATATTTACAAGTACTGTTTTATTGCTCATACGGATTATGATCTGTGCTTACATTAAAAATAAATTTTTATTTCGCCTCAACAAACAAGGTTTCACATTTATTTTAAACGTCCGAATTGCATAAGAGTTTCCCGATTTGCAAAATATGAAGGATTAAAACGTCAGGAATATATGCAAGACTGTTATTTCAGGATGTGGTCTCAGTAGATTTTTAATAATCCCGCCTGGAAGCGTTCAGGGTGTCGATGACGATTTGATTTCGTTAAAGATAGACTCTGCAAGCGCTAATTCATCTTCTTCACATTGACGTTTTATCTCATCGAGACTATTCCCGTTTTCCAGTGCGGTTTTAATCCTGTCTTGCCGGTTTCTCATCTGTGCGATATGATTTCGTATTTCCTCACGGTTAACAGGATCGCTGTGCCCGCTGTAGAATGTCCGGGCATTAAGCGTTTCAAGCATTTTTTCCAGATTTTTGACATGCCCGAAAGAACTGCCGCCTTTATAGGAATGGATAAGCTGCGGTCTTCCACTCACATACTGATCACCGATAAATGCAGCCTGTTCTTCAGGGAAATACAGAACGATATCGCCTATTGTGTGCCCGACACCAAAATGCCGGAGTTCCACTTTTTTCGATCCCATATAGATATCCATTTTATCACTGAATGTAATCGAGGGAATGAACGGCGCAAGATCAGGATTGCTCCATTCAGACGGGCTTCCGTCTCTCTGCGGGAGAAAAAATTCCTTACGGCAGTTCTCGTGGGATATGAAAATCACCGATTCAGGGAAAAACCTGTTTCCTCTGGTGTGGTCGCCATCACTGTGAGTGTTGACGAGATAAAGTATCGGCTTGTCGGTTAATTGCCTGATTTCTTCCCTGACGCTGTTCACCGTGTTCTCATCCATTTTCGAATCGATCACCAGCACACCATCATCGCCTATATATACACCGCCCCGTGCTCCTCTGCCTCCCTTGACCTCATACAATCTTTCGGAAATTTTAATAAATTCAACCGGTTCAGCTTCTCTTTGCTGAGCACATAATACAGATGTAAAGAGGGCGAGTCCGGCTAAAATCAGTAAGCCCTGATGTATTTTTTTCATATTGTGCCTTCCTTTCTGTCCTATCAAGCCCGGCGGTCAATGGTTTGTTTCAATATACGCAGGAAATTACCGCCCCAGATTTTCTTGATTTCCTCTTCGGTTAAACCGTGTTCCATCATACATCGGGTCAGTTTAACGAGCTGCGATACTTCCGGGACAATCGGGATCGTTTCACGGCCTAATCCGTCATAATCGGTGCCGATTGCCACATAGTCGATACCGACCAGGTCTCCGACATAACAGATGTGCTCGACAAAGCGGTCGAGGGTGGCTTTTTCAGGCTCAAGGTGAATGAACTGGGGTGCAAAAGCGACTCCCATAACGCCGCCTTTGGCTGCAAGCGCCTTAATCTGGTCGTCCGTCATACACCGTGCATGATTGCACAGTGCATAGACAGCCGTATGCGACATAATCGGCGGCAGCGAGGAATATTCCATAACCTCATAAAATGCTTTGTCATTAATATGGGAAAGATCGGTTACCATACCCAGTTCGTTGCTGACTTTCAATACTTCCATGCCAAAGGGAGTCAAGCCGCCGGCGTTTTTACGGTCATTTTCGCGTTCTTCGGGTGTGCAGGGACGGTAGAGGCTTTTAGTGCCCTGAAGAAATGTGGGATCGTCGCCTCCCTCGCCGTGGGAAATACCAAGCAGCCGTAAACCGTTACGGTGCAGATAGCGCAGGATATCCGCCTCTCCGTTCAGCCATTTTGCAGCGCCCTCGATGGAAAGGATTACACCGAATTTCCCGGTCTTTTGAGTTCGTTCAGCATCTTTCGCGGTCAATACCAGCATGAGGTCATCGGGATACAAGTCGATTTGTTCCAATATGCGTTCGGTGGTAACCCAAACATTGGCGACAAGACCGTTTCCGACAATGAAAAATGCAGCATCATAACCGCCCTCTTTTATACGGGGAAGGTCTGTGTGATAGGCGAGATCGCGAACTTTCCAGTTCATTACTTTCTCTCCGCGGGCGACGCGTTCCACCGGCATGTCATTGTGGCCGTCGATGATCAGACATTTGTCATGTACTTTCTGTGCCTCCTCGATACTGACTGTTTTTTTCCCTCTGTCCATGTACTTTGCATAAGCTGGAGTTACTCCGGCAGCAATGATTCCGGCTATTCCTCCGGCGGCCGTCTTCTGTAAAAACTCACGTCTCGTATCCATTTTTCCTCCCGATATTGATTGATATCAGTAAGTAGTTAAAAATCATTTAAGTTACTATAGATGTCTTTAGGTAAAAAAAGAGCCAGGTAAAAAATAAAAAAATTTATTCTATCCAAAAATAAAAAAACCGCTCTTGAAGTATACTCAATTTTTATCGGTTTTCAAGTACTTCTCAAAAAATAGTAATGAAAGCTTTGCGTTATTCAAAATTTAATGAATTTGCATTGTTGCCGGATTTTTTTTCACCTCTCCCATTTGTTGGAGAGGTAGTTCTATGGATAAGGGCTATAAAAAAAGAATCAAGCATTTGTCATTGCGAGAAATGCAAAAACGAAGCAATCTCGGCGGGAGCGATGTCGAAACTGATATATGTTTATTTATATGATCGCGGGTTACGTATTATTATAGTTACATACCGACAATCCTGTATATCAATTCTGAGTATAATCCTGATTTATTTTCCCGTCCAGTAAGCGAATGATCCTTTTTGCATGTGAAGCCAGATTTTCATCGTGAGTAACGAAAATAAGGGTTTTCCCGTCAGCATGTAACTGCTCGAAAAGGTTGAGGATTTCGGCGCCGGATTTCGAATCGAGATTTCCCGTCGGTTCATCGGCAAGAATAATATCCGGATTATTGGCAAGTGCACGAGCTACTGCAATGCGCTGACGTTCACCGCCGGAGAGTTCTGCGGGTCTGTGTGATGCACGGTCGGAAAGCCCGACAATTTCAAGAAGATGTTTGACGGTATGTTCCCGTTCTTTGCCGGAGATTTTCGCATACAGCATGGGTAGTTCGACATTTTCATAGGCTGTGGCAAACGGTAACAGGTTGAAACTCTGAAATACGAATCCGACCTTCATGTTGCGGACACGGGCAAGTTTTGTACGGCTGAATCCGTGAACAGGGGTGTTATCGAGGAGATATTCACCCAGTGACGGTCTGTCGAGGCAGCCAAGGATATTCATCATGGTACTTTTGCCCGAGCCGGATGGCCCCAGAACAGCGACGAATTCACCTTTATGAATGGTGAGTGTAACGGGACCGAGAGCATTGACCGTAACATGCCCCATGTTGTATTTTTTTGAGATGTTATTCAGTGAAATCATGATTATTCTCCTGTTTTATATTATTCGTATCGAAGCGCGTCAACCGGATCAACCAGCGATGCACGTCGCGCGGGAAAGATACCCGCCATAAGCCCTACAAAATTCAATATCGTCACACACACCAGCGCGATTAAACCGCTGAATACCGGTTCCGGTCTTCCCATAACGTTTATAAAGGTTTCAGGCAGAGGTACCAAATCAAATAGCGCCATAAGTCCCATCGACATTGCCACTCCAAGTGCACCGCCGATTGAGACGGTAAACAGGGCTTCCAGCAGAAACTGCATGATAATGAGCAATGGATGAGCGCCGACCGCCATTTTGATGCCGATCTCACGGGTGCGTTCCTTGACGGTAACATACATGATATTGGCGACACCCAAACCGGCGATAAGAAGAGTAAGGCCGCCGATTATTCCGAGGAAAAGTTGGAGGCCGCGAAATATTTTATCCTGCATTTCCTGAGTTTCGAATGTGTCCCAATTGTGGAACAATTCCTTGTCATCAGGATGAAAACGATGCCGGGCGGCGATGAGAGACCGGAACGCTTCCTGTGCATCTTTCGAATTTTCTTTCGATTCGGGGGCTAACAGTACAATATTGACATACGTGCGGTTAAACAGTGTCCTGAATGTCGATGCCGGGATGAAAGAAGCCTGCGCATCGCTGCCGCTGTACATCGATGTCTGGAATTTCTTTTCCATGACACCGATCACGGTGAAAGGGCTGCCGTTTACCCAGATTGTTTTACCTACAGGATTGGATTCCTCACCGAATAATGTATTCCGAATCTCATTGCCGATGAAAATCACACGGCGTCTCCGTTCTTCATCGAGCGTGTTGAGAAACCGGCCGCCACGTTCGGGGATGAGGTTACGCATTACTCCATAGCAGGGATAAACACCCCGGACTTGTTTTGAGATATTTTTATCCGCCGTTTTCATCTGAACCGACCACCCGGAATATTCTGCGCTGATAGCTTTAACCAGCGGCAGTTTTTCTCCTTCATGTATATCCTGCTCCGTTACCCGTACCGGTTTACCCGGCCCGAATCCGTTATGGGTCATGGATGTTTGATTAGGCCACATAACTACAATACCCTCACCCATTCCTGTCATTCCGCGTGACATCATTTGATATAATCCCTCGCCGACAGAGAGCATCAGGGCAATATTCGCCATCCCCCATGAAACCGCCATAATTGTCAGGAACATTCTCAGTTTCTGGTGACGGAACTCATAAAGATATGAAAGTAAAAAGTGCATATTCAGTCCATTACATTAAGAATTATTTATAATCTTACGACAAAGTTTTTCCGTGAACATCCCTTATTTTATAACGGTCTCAAATTCAGAATTCCAGCGCACGAACCGGATCCATATTCGATGCGTTTCTTGCCGGAGACCATCCTGCAGCAAAACCGGTCAGCGCGAGCACGGTTGCAACAATCAGAGCAATGTTCAGGTTTATTACCGGTTTACCCAGTACAACCTGAACTCCGGTAAGGGCAGGTGAGCCAAAAAGCGTTACGATGAGCCATGCCCCCAAAACGCCGAGACTGCCACCTATGAACATGATAATGAACGATTCCAGCATAAACTGCAAAAGAATAAGGCGCGGAGTGGCGCCAAGCGCTGTCCTGATGCCTATTTCACGTCGCCGTTCACGTATCGATACATACATGATGTTCGCTACTCCAATGCCGCCGACAATCAGAGTCAATACACCTCCGAGGAAGAGAAAAGCTTCGAATCCCAGGAAAAAATAGTGAATAAACTGGGTCATCTCCGTGGTATCCCACATCCAGATCGCATCTTTATCATCTTTTGCAAATCCCAGTCTTCTTCCCAGAACTTCATGGATATTTTCTTTTATTTTGGGTGTGTCGACATCATTTTTAGCTTTGAATATGATACGGTTTACATATTTTGCCCCGAATACATCACGGCAGGTCGTGTATGGAATAAATACAATATTTTTGTCCTGTGTCATATACGATGAATTTTGGACTTTGTTTTGCATGACACCAATTACTGTGAACGGTATACCGTTCACCATGAGTATTTTCCCCACCGGATTTGATTCTTTTGCAAAAAACTTTTCCGAAATCTGAGTTCCGATGAATATCACACGCCGCCTGTTCTCCATATCGAGAGGATTTATAAATCTTCCACCCTTCTGAGGGAACAGATTGCGCAGCATCCCATACCCGGGATAAACACCGACACAATTATTGTTCTGTTTTTGCGGTCCGATGCTCAACGTTACATATTTTTGGGTTTCAGGTGAAAGGTAGCCGATATCCGGTATGTAATCTTTTAGGAGAGAAACGGTTTCTTCACGTAGTTGTATATACCGTCCGGGAGGTAAACCTTTATACGGGAGTGTTGTCCTGCTGCCGCCCATGACTACTATGTTATTTCCCATACCGCTCATGTTTTTCATTGAGGCTATTCTGAACGATTCTCCAAAGGCCAGAAGAAGAATAACCGACATCGTTCCCCATGTGATACCCGACATGGTCAAAAAGCAGCGCAGCTTCTGTTTTTTCATGTCCCCGATGAACTGGGATATCATTTTAAATCCGTGTACAAACATTTCATGTCCCCATTTGAACCCGGTTATTTCTCAACAACCTTCGAACTGTCGGCAAGGCCTTCAAGAATTTCAACCGACAATCCATCGGAAAATCCAAGCTTGACCGGATGTTTCACCAGGCTGTCCGCTTCGGCATCTTTGATAGTGACAAACGTAGAATCACCGGAAAACTCAACCACACGCTCAGGTATGTAGAGCACATCCTTTTTTTCCTCGATAATCAGGTCTGCGCTTGCGGAATAACCGGCCCGAAGTTTCACTCCTTTGTTGTCCGTTAT
>JAFGMP010000253.1 GCA_016927495.1 Candidatus Latescibacterota bacterium
GGTGACCGTTCTTTAACCGCAAGCCCGATTTCGGTGAAAACCTCGTTAGGAAACGTTACGAATACGGCATCTCCGATCCGTATCGCCATCTGTTCCATAGAAAGAGGCTCGGGATTCGGATGAGTCTCCACCCACTTTGCGCAGCCTAACGCCAGTCCTGTGAGAAACACATCGACACGGGCACGGTCAAGAACACGTTTCCCGTAACTGTCGGCATTTTTCTCTATGTCGGCAAGACGTTTTTTCGCAGTATCATCACGTCGCTCAGCCTCTTTTGCGGTAATCGGGTATTCTTCCCTTAGCGGAAAATCCGAAACCATACGAGCTGTTTTAATTACAGGATTACCGGATGTTGTGATATTGGGAAGCGCATTGACCACAGGATCGATCATCATACGGCCTTTATGTTCTGCATACCAGAAGTTACGTATTCCCATTTCAGCGCCGACCGCTGACAATTCGGCCGTGTAACCAACCTTGACATCACCCTGTGCCGACTGGTAGTAAGCTACCCAGACATCATCGCCAATTTTCTCTTTGATGCCTTTAATTGAGTAGTACGGCCAGTCTTCGGTAAACTCGAGGTTGTGAAGATCCAGTGTAGATGGATGGCAACCGTAATTAAATGCGACCCCGATTAACTTGCCCCTGGCATCCTCGACTTTGATAATTGCAACCTCAGGGTCAGGATGAAGGCCGCCATATTCCATTCTGCGGTCGTTTTTACCGAGATCCAGACATACCGTCGAGCCAGTTCCTATTCTTCCCGGAACCCGTGTTTCCCATGCGTTAACCGCGCTCTCGACACACCTGTCCTGAACGAATTTCTGATATTCTTCACCAGCGCCCCAGATTGATGGGCCGGAATGAGTGTGTGTACAGCTAATGAGAATATTGTTTTCAGGTATGCCAGTCTTTTCTTTGATACCGGCGCGAATTCCCTCGAGGCTTATGGGACCGTTAAGATTCACGAGCGCCACTGTCATCAGTACCACGGAGGCGCCATCCTCGCCCTCGATGACCAGACTCCGTGCATAGAGATCATCATGAACGCCGGTTGAGGGCCCCTTACGGCTATATCCGGCCATCGGAACGCCGACAGGATTTTGCGGTGTGATTATCGCCTCGCCCATGCCAACCTTGATTTTAGGAACTTCCTTATTAGCGCACCCGTTTAAGCCCGCTGCCACGGAAATAATCAGTGAAATTAACGCCGCACCCATGAAGAAGCACTGAAATGTCCATTTCTTCAAAAATTTTTTTATAAACATACTACCTCCTAAAAAAAAGAAATTCATAACTTTGTTATTTATAGTACGGTTAATATATATAAAATGTTTCCTTATTCAAAGAAAGCAAAACATTAATTGTGACAGAATTCATCATATTCGTTTACAATTTGAGAAAATGAAAGATGGTGGTTCGATGAAAAGATTTGAAAAATTAACCACGGAATCACAAAGACATGAAGAAAAACAAGGGGCAAGCCCCCTTGTTCTTTTTTGATATGACTCTGATGCTGCCGGATGACAACAACGGGATTTAGCCCGTTACCCCCGGAGTATGGCTAACGCCCGTTGTTGGTTTTTTTATTTAAAGCCTATTGTATGGACAGAATATACTCTGTCCCTGCATCTGTATTGTTTCCCAATTAATGTCTTATAATCCAGGTAATCCATTGAAATCCCGGTAATCCCGGTCACGGTTTATATTTCGGCAATGCGTTTTCTTTCGTGGCGGGATAGAATTTGACTGCATGTCCGCCGCCCGGCGCCATTTTAATGCTCAGAGTAGTCGATGCATTCACCAGTACTTCGCTCTTCGCCAGACTCTCGGCATTTTTATCCGCACCCGGCCCGTCGGCATATATTTCAGCAACGTAATCACCGGTTCCGAGGAAATTGAGCGGTATGTTGAATTCCCGTGCAGACCAGTCGGTTATACTCCCCATGTACCATTCATCGTCTATGCTGCGGGCGATGCAGACATAATCACCTACCTGTCCGAGAAGTACTTTTGTGTCGTCCCAGGTTACCGGCACGGCTTCGAGAAAATCCATACCCGGTTTATCACGGTAGTTTGTGGGATGGTCGGATAACATCTGTAGAGGGCTTTCAAATATCACATACAAAGCAAGCTGATGGCACCGTGTTCCCTGTGTCATAGGCTCCTTGAACTGATCTTTAAACTTTTCACGGGTAGCGTTCGAAAATCCACCCGGAGTATAGTCCATGGGACCTGCAAGCATACGGGTAAAGGGAAGAATACAGTCATGGTCGGGTGTGATACGGTCGCTCCATTTGCAATATTCGAGGCCCATTACACCTTCACGTGTGATGAGGTTGGGATATGTTCGGCGAAATCCCGTAGGTTTGTATGCTCCATGGAAGTCGACAAGGAGTTTATGTTCGGCAGCCTTTTTCACGACACGATGATAGAAGTTTACCATGTCCTGGTCGTCACGGTTCATGTAGTCGACTTTGACGCCTTTGACACCCCACTTCTGGTAGAGCGGAAACGCATCGTTCATCTGACGGTCGACACATTTCCAGTTGAGCCATACGATGATATCTACTCCACGGGAAGCACCGTACTTCACAAGTTCCTGAATGTCGATTTCCGGTATGCATTTTGTGATGTCCGCTTCGCCATCGGTATGATCACCGTACCAGCCTGCATCTACCAGCATGTATTCGATGCCGTAATCGCCTGCGAAATCGATATAGTATTTCATTGTGCGATTGTCCATGGCTCCTTCGAAACCTTTGCCTTTTACGATTTGGCCGCTCCACCAGTCCCATGCAACTCTGCCTGGTTTTATCCATGAATCATCGATTGCACATTCATCATTGAGGTTGAGTATGAGGTTCGATTCCACAAGGTCACCCGGTTTTTCACCAATCATGAGCACTCGCCATGGTGTCTTAAAAGGCGCGTTCGCTCTCACACAGATACCTGAACTGTCAGGAAGCGGTGACAAATCGCATTTGAGCAGTGTATTGCTCACACTATCACCGCGAAGATACATTCCGGCATAATCGGTTAGATTCGCTTCTGTCAAAGAAATCCACGCTTTATCGTTGATTTTAACCAGAAGAGGGAGAGCAATCAAATCATCGGATGAAATATTGGTAAGCGTTGCTATTGTATAGTCGGTTTCATAGCTTGTGGTATAATTTTTCAGGTGAAGACCCCAGTATGGATGGTCTCCCAGAAAATTGAATCCCGAAAGCTCTTTTGTGATTTCGAGTTTGGGGACAGATTTTTCACCCGGGAAACGATATCTGAATGCCACGCCGTCATCGTACGCACGGAATACTAATTCCATATGCCTGCCGTTGCGGTCTTTCAGAATAACTGCGGCTTCATTGTATTTGTTTTGAATCTCGGCAGTTTTTCCATATGCCATCGTATAGGTTTCGTCGAGACTCGACATGTGGATTTCATATATATCGAGATTTTCGGAAAAAACAGTACCGTCTTTCATTTGAATACCGAGTGATGAATTTGTAACGACAGGAGTGCCGTTAAAGGTGACCGAATATTCAAGAGTTTGCCTTTTGTCTCCTCCGAACGGATTTATCTGTATATGTATTCTACTGTCCGGAGAAGCAATCATTACTGGTTCTTTCGATATACCGCATGAAACAACCATAATCGACAGCATGAAAAAAATTCCGGTAAGTATAGACTGGATTTCAATCGAACGCGACATACTCAACCTCCCTGATATGATGTATTATATTTTTAGTCCGCCTTAAAAACCCACATGCTCAGCATGTGGTCATGTTTTAAAGTTATACCTGATAACGGTTTTGAAATCACGGTGATTTTTTTACTTTACAAATATTTATAATGTTTATTTCTCTCCAAGAGCTTTGGCCATTTTATTGAGGTCATCCTGCAGGAATGCATGAGTTGACAGGTCGGGATATATATCTGCGGTGATGAGCATTTCCTGTGTGAGAACCGATGCATTTTGGATCAAGCCGTTGGGCGCGACGACAAGCGACCGGCAGTTGTTGAGAGGATGGCTCATATTTGCCGATATGAAATAGATGGTATTTTCACCGGCTCTTGCCATGATTAAGGCTTCATGGATTGGCTGCTTCCAACTCATCTTCGGCATAATATGATTACACTGGGGATGAAAAACCACTTTTGCACCGTTTCGCGCCAGTTCACGGGTGGTTTCGGGAAACCGGAAGCCCTCGAAACAGATGACGACTCCCATGGGAATTCCCTTAAACGTGAAGCCGGTCGGGCCCTTTCCGGGAGAATAACCTTTTGCATCAGCCGGGGTGAGTTTTGACTTATGATGAAGCGCCAGTGTTTTGCCCGTTGTATCAAGGACAAGAGCGCTGTTAAATGGTTTGCCTTGAGGATTTGGGGTTTCGGTGCCTAATATAATGCCCATCGAATACTCAGCACATTTTGCCCGTATTGAGTCAGTAGCCCGTTTTAGGCCGTCTTCATCGCACAGTGAATCGGTTGTGAGGATACCGACACGGTATCCTGGAAGATGAGTTTCGGGAAAACAGAGAAGTTCGACACCTTTATCATAAGCTTTTTCGATAAATTCAATGACTTTATCCAGATTTTTCTGTAAAATGCCTGTTTGAGGAACCTGAGCTATACCGATACGTATTGTGTTCATCATAAAATCCATGTAATTATATGTAATAAAAAAACGAGATTCTTCACTTCGTTCAGAATGACGAGAAATAAATTTTGTATCAATGGCACAAAAAGTTCATGAAATATTGAGAGTAATTATAACGGTAAGCAATATAATTCAAAAAAAATCGAATTTTAATAATTTTTTACTTGACAAATATAATTAATATGTGTAATGTTTATATATAAATTAAATACGGTAAGGATAAAAAATGAAATTTTACGAAGAATTGGGTTTTCTTAAACCGTTTAAACATAAAGACCATGAGACTTTACTCAATATTGTCGTTACCTCGACACTTCTGGTTAAGGAAGCTCAGCAGATTTTGAGGCCACTGGGATTGACCGATGCACAGTTTAATGTTCTTCTGATCCTCATCGGGCAATCTGAAAACGGAAGATTGAATCAAACGGAACTCGGGAAAATGCTTCTTGTTAACAGATCTAATGTTACAGGGCTTATCGACCGTATGGAACGTGACGGCTTTGTGGAACGTATACCGGAACCAGGGGACAGAAGAATAAATCTGGTGCAAATTACCGAAGCCGGGAAAACGGTTCTCAAAAAAGCTCAGGAAATATATTATAAACGAATTGAAGAAATAATCTCTGCTTTATCACCGAGAGAAGGTTATCAGCTTTGTGAAACCCTCAAAAAAATCCGTTCGGGAATCTAAGGAAATAAGTAAAAAAATTGATAATAGCAGAGGAAAAAAATTTGGACTTATTGTTTATATATGGATTGTATAAGTATTAACAATAAACAAGCGTATCTTTAACATCAAAAGGGAGGAAAAAATGAAAAGTCACACATGGGTTGGAGTGGCAATAGGGATGAGCTTACTTATTGTTTCTGTGGTAAATGTTGGAGTAATTACACGCCCGGCAGAAGCAACTTCTGACAGTGATGGTGTCGCATCCAAAGCTTTCAGTCTACGGATGGAGGGAAAGGTGGATGCTGCACAGGACCTTCTTGAAAAAA
>JAFGMP010000254.1 GCA_016927495.1 Candidatus Latescibacterota bacterium
GGGATCCTCACAAATATAGGCAATATACAGATAAGTATCATCCCAGAGCATTTTTGCCTGAGTATTCAATTCCGTTGCAGCGCCGTCAACATATAAAACGAACCGTTCGGTAAGCACTGCAGCTTCCCATTCCTGCTCCGACAAGTCACCGTTAATCTCAATCGGTGTTAATGTCTTGTGAATTGTATATTCATTGATAACCTGTGCGTGGGAAACACCGGAAACACTAAAAAAACCAATTAGAATCAGACTACATATAATCCGAAACATCAATACCTCCTGAAAACGGCCAAAATTAATTACTTTTTATCATAAAAATGGTAATCATTCATATGCGGAAACATTAGCTTTGAAAACATTCAATTACTAAATATAAACATTTTTACCATCATATGAAACCATAAAACGTATCAGAACATATCATGATATAATGTACGAAAATCGCACACATCAGTTTATACTGTAAAATATAACTACTTCAATCCGCCAAAAGTTACTTTCCTTGTCAGGAAATAGGTCGGCATTTCAACAGTTCCGATACAGCACCGTCTGACTTCGACATAATTACCTTCCGCATCTTCATACCCGTAACCGTGCTGGTCAAGCACTATAGGCATACCGTTATAATCGCCGAGGAATAACTGGGCATGGCCGCCGCAGCTCTGCAGCGTCACAAAGGGTTCGTTTTTCAAAATAGTTCTAAACTGTTCCTCTTTTCCGACCTTGGGATCAAGCACCGTCTCGTTATGCCCGTAAATGGTAAACAGTGCCCCATGCCATGGTAATCTGAATCCGAAAACTGCAAAAATGTCACGGTAGGTATTTTCGTGCTGACGACCAAACCAGGCGCCGGTCCAGTCATAGGGATTATCGAGCAATTTGAACGCAGTCTCGACAATATTACGGCGGGTATAGGGTAACCAGCCGTTATGGACATTTTCATCCTCACGGACATAAGCTTTGGCAGATGTAAGGGAACCGTCGATATTACGGACAGGAACTCGTATCTGTCCACCCAGCACTACCGGAAGACGGTCTCCCATTCTCATCCATCCCGAGGCATACACACACTTGGGATCGGAATAAAACTGAATACGGTCACCAGTGCAAACAATAAATTTTTTTGGATTGGCAAACTCCTCGATCTCATCACCGGTTCCGAAAGCGATATCCTCAGACCTTACCCATCCATAACCATCATCACAGGCAACAAGGAGATATTCTCCCGACCGTGAAACATGAAGGACGGTAACCGGCCTGCACATTTTCAGGATGCAGACATTCCAGGCTTCCCACCGTGTTTTGGCGTTTTCACGGACTGCCATTTCGTTGGGAAAAAAGGATGGGATATTTCTCAACCTGGTGTTGCATACCGCTATTCCATCACGGACCCGTACCTCATCCCCAACCGTATCGAGCGCCATTTCATTCTCGAACTCATCCAGTTCCCAACCGGCGTATTCGACTGCCAGAGCATTCCCCCATGGCTGGCTCCGCAAGAATTCTCGCTGTATATCGATTCTGCCTCGTACTGTATCGGCAATTGCTGCCCTGTCCATTCTGTGAAAGTCGGGCACCATAAGCACATGTCCCGGCCACCAGTAGGAAAAATCAGGCTTTCGTTCATCCGCAATATCAGCAAATGGATTTGGTGAATGAATTCTGGTTTCATACGCAACATTCATCTGTTCAATTTCATCGTGAGAAAGAATTATCTCATCGGGATTTTTCATTTTCCCGATCCAGTAAGAAGTAGTCCGCATTTCAGGAAGTGTTCCGGGAAGCACATCAGGCGCCCGTTTATACAGTTCGGCAAAAACACCCGCTTTAAGTAAAAATAAAACAAGAACGGAATTGACAATTACTCTTCCAATGTTACTCACACTACACCTCCTGGTCTGGAAATCGTTTATATTTCAATGATAGCTAAAAACCATAAAACTTATGCATTATTTTATTGACATCAGTATTGTCAAGCAGGCCGCCGATTATGTCTTGCTTACTACCAAACAATCCACCAAAAAAGCTTTTTTGATTAACCATTGCAAAATATCCGACATCTTCACCTGTATGTCCACCCCATTCTATCCATTGAATGGCTATGGGTTTTCCGCCGTCGCTTGCCGGAAATCCGTTTTCGTCAAGCGTATACTTTAAATAACCGGCGTCATCGTAGGATATTACAGAGCCATTTTTGTCATATGCTCCCACACAATACGGTCCACCGGTTCCGTGGTCGGGAACAACTATAAGCAATGTGTCCTTATTTTTACGGGCAAAATCTGCGGCAACACCCACTGTTTTGTCACAAGCGATGGCATCCCAGAGAAAGCGATCCGTTTCATGCGCATGGGCGGCGTGGTCGATACGACCGGCTTCTACCATAAGGAAGAAACCTTTTTTATCTTTACTGAGAATTTCAAGGGCTTTCCCGGTCATTTCCCATAAAGCCGGTTCACCGTTTTTATCATTTTTTCTGTCTAATTCATAATTCATATGTCCGGCATTGAACAAACACAGCAATTTCCCGGTATTTTGGGGATTTACAGCGTTGAATCCCACCTGATCATGGACATAAACATAGCCATTGTTTTTCATCTCACTGATCAGATTTCTGCTATCGGTACGTTTTGAAGGATTCCCTTCCTCGTCGTTTGTACCCTTTGGAATACAATAATCCCTGCCACCGCCCATTATTACATCGATTCCCGACGTTGTAAGGTCATGGGCGATCAGTTCATACCAGTCACGGTCGGCTCTGTGAGAATAAAACACTGCGGGAGTCGCATGCGTTATCATAGTAGTGGTGATAACACCTGTAGCGTAACCGTGTCCCTGAGCATATTCCAGTATACTTTTTATCGGCTGCCCGGTCAGCGAATCGCCATGAGTTGTCGCAGCCGACATACCGAGGACACCGTTATTGGTTTTTTGTCCACATGCATAGGCTGTTCCGGATGCCGCAGAATCGGTAACCATAGCATTGGCCGAGTAGGTTTTACATCTGCCCATAATCGGAAGTTTGTCAATATTTAATGAACCGTCAGTGCCTACGGTCATGGATCGAATAGCCGACCAGACAGGTATGGAACAGCCATCGGGTATAATTAGAATCACATTTTTCTTTGCATAAGACTGAGATACGAACAACAGCGCAATTATGGAAAAAATATATATATTTTTCATAAATTTTATACCTTTTTTATTCACCTATTATTTTCACAAGGACACGTTTTCTGCGTTTCCCATCGAACTCACCATAAAAAATCTGCTCCCATGGGCCAAAATCGAGTTTCCCATCGGTTATAGCAACAACAACCTCTCTGCCCATTATGGTTCTTTTCAAGTGCGCATCGGCATTATCTTCATAACCGTTATGACGATATCGTGAATAAGGTTTTTCCGGGGCAAGTCTTTCTAACCATTGTTCAAAATCATAATGCAGCCCGGATTCTTCATCATTAATAAAAACACTCGATGTAATATGCATAGCGTTACAGAGTAGAATGCCCTCTTTTATACCGCTATCTTCAAGGCATTGTTGAACATCGGGTGTAATATTGATCAGTTCCCGCCTTGCCTGTGTATTGAACCACAACTCTTTTCTGTAGTTTTTCATAGGGCCTCCTGTGACAAAATAACTATCGGTAACCGGTAATAAATATAAAACATACTTAATATTGACGTATATTTGTTTTTTACTTACGGTTACATTCTTTTACCGATACGCTGTTTCAGTTCATTGAGACCGGCAATCATTTCATCCAATAGTTCGGCTCTGAAAGATATCACCTTCTTGCTTGGAATGAAATTTTCATCCTTGTCTATGTAATATTGTCTTATTTCTATAAATGAATGCCCTACAACGTCGACAGTCCCTATTCTGATAATACAATTTTGACGTTTTTGTATATCCTTTGAAAACTTATCCATTACTCGAATACCTTTCGTAAAAACTTTATAAACATTAAGTTATATCATTCAAAAACATAATAGCGAAACAATACATATGTTCCGTACACATCATTATAATTACATAAAAATCACAATCATTTCAAAGTACTTTTCCCATATTTATTATTTTACCGTTTTAAAAGGGCATCATAGTCTCTTGCAAAACACATATTTCATTCTTATTTTGTGATACATGATTTTTCGGAACGTTTTTGGTCTGTGGAATATGTTAAGTTACACAAAGATTTCATTTTTAAGGAGGTACGCATGCTTGGTAAAACTGTATTAATTCTCGCTGTTCTTATTTTCGGAATGTGCAGTGTATCATTCGGCCAAACTCTTGACGGCAGCCCATACACACCGGGGAAAGATCCCAACATCGACATGTTTATCGGCAGTTGGAAAGATTCCATGCCCTATCATACGCACGGTTCTCTGATAGAACGTGACGTCCTCACAAAAGGCGATCCCATAAATCCGCCTACAAAAGGCGCAGTGCTCAAATACATCAACAGATTTACCCATGCGACATTGCCAGCCAATGCAACCACCGAACCGGTAACACTTAAAGGCGAGCAGGAAATAATATATATCATTTCCGGCAAAGGAACGGTAACATCGGGAAAAAAAACCACTGACATCTATAACGGCATTTGTATGCTGATACCTGCCGGGTGCGAATTTTCAATAAAAAATATTGCCGATGCCCCTATGACCATGTACCTGGTCAGTGAACCGATACCGTCAGGATTCAGGCCGAACAAAGATATTCTGTTTAAAGACGAGAACACACTGCCGATAGAATCAACCAACGGCCACTGGTGCCATATCGTAAAGAATTTCTTTGAAACCGATGCCGGGCTTGGTACGCTCGAACGGGTCCTCACGGTGACGTTTGACCCGATGACAATCGGCCATCCCCACAGTCACACCGAAGGTTGCGAGGAAGTCTGGACTGCGCTTAGAGGGGAAAGTTTAGCGTTTATCGGGAAACAAATCCGTGTGCAACCCGAGGGCACCGGATATATGATTCCGCCTGACGGCAACACTCCGCATGCAAATATCAATACGGGTAACGAACAGATCAAAATTTTCTATTTTGCACGATACAAGGATCATGAAGTGAGAAAATAACTCATATCAAAAAAATGATGGATGAGGTGCTGTTATGAGATTGTGGTACACAGCTTTTATTATGCTTCTCTTTCATTTCCAGGCAGAAGCAGGTATTTCTGACTTTGATGTTATGGACTTTGGCGCAAAACCTGATGGTGTTTTCGACAACACATCGGCATTTCAAAATGCGCTTGATGAGGCAGGGAAAACCGGAGGCGTCGTTCATATCCCCTGTAGACAATTTCGTATTAACGGTACTTTGACCATTCCAACCGGAGTGGCCCTCGAGGGTATGGCTCGCGGACCGCACATGCCAGTCAACGATAAGGTTACCATGCTTCTGGCTTTTGCCGGGCGGGATAATGAAAACTCTGAACCGTTTATTTGCCTTGAAACCAACGCCACAATCAAAGGACTTTCGATCTTTTATCCCGAACAGCACGTGTCCGATATACGGCCATATCCCTGGACAATAGCAGTGAGAGGCAGCCGAACTAATATCATCGATGTAACGTGTGCTAACTCATATAACGGAATCGATTGCGGTTCTTTCGCTAACCACAGCCACCACCTGAGAAACGTGAGCATGACAGCTCTACGCCGCGGTGTATACATCGACCGGACAAGCGACATCGGCCGTATAGAAAATGTCCACATTCATGCCGTCAACTGGTGGAGTATGTCAGAACCGTATACATTGACTCGTGAAGAACTTGACACATTGAAACAATATACGATGAAAAACCTTGAAGGTTTTATCATAGGTCGCTGCGACTGGGAATACATGACCAACTGTTTTGCCATCTGGATGAAAACAGGATTTCGTTTTATTCATACACCGTTGAAGGAAGGTGAACGAACAAAAGGGATCGATGAGGCCAACATACTCATCACCCAGAGCGGTTCGGATATGAGCCCCCTTGCGGTAGTAATCGAAAAGCTTCAGGACCATGCCGGAATCGCTTTTGAAAATTGCCAGTTCATGAATGGCATCGAGGTTCAGGAAGAAAATACCGGGCCTCTGAAATTTACCAACTGCGGATTCTGGGGTGAAACATTGACCGGAAAATTAAAAGGCACAATTATTCAAAACAGAGGTTCCGGGCAGATATTTTTGAATTCGTGCCATTTCAGCACATGGGAAGACCCGAACAGAACCGGTATTGTCTGGAATCCCGATACACCGCTCATCGATTTGCAAAACGGTTCTTTAATAATTACCGGATGTGTGTTCAAGGATTACGGTGTCGATTTTAAAACACACATATTAATCAGGAATGATGCAGAAGCAGCGGTGATAAACGGTAATATTGTTCAGGGCGGCACGTTGAAAGTGGAAAATACATCGAAAGCGGATGTACAGACTTTCGGGAATGTGCATACACGCTGACCTGAGGATATTTATAATTTACCTTAATGTTTTTAAAGATTCGGAGAGATACAATGGTACGAAAGATTGCTCTGTTCGGCATGATTATCTTAAGTATTTTTATTACTTCAGGTTTAGCACAAACACTCGACGGCAGCCCCTATACACCGGGTAAAGATGCCGATATCGATCTGTATCTGGTCAGTTGGAAAGACTCGGAACCGTACCATACTCATGGCACATTAATCGAACAAAACATCCTTACCCGGGGCGATCCCCTGCATCCGTCCGAAAAAGGCGCGGTGCTGAAATATATCAACCGGTTCACTCATGCAACACTAACTGCAGGGACAGCAACCGAACCGACGACTTTAAAACGCGAACAGGAAGTAATTTACATTCTTAGTGGCAAAGGCATTATTACTTGGCGTAAAAAAACGGCTGGTCTTTATTCCGGAATCTGTTCGTTAGTCCCGGCAGACTGCGAATTCACCATAAGCAGCACAGGCAGCGAACCGCTTACCA
>JAFGMP010000255.1 GCA_016927495.1 Candidatus Latescibacterota bacterium
GCGAGTTCTGCGTTTCCCGGAAAAACGACATGAGCGAGGATTAAAGCTTTTCATGAGGGTGCCTTTTTTTGTTACTTTTTTTGGGCACACAAAAAAAGTAAGTTAAATAAATATGTGAATTCAACTTTCCCGAATAGTTAAGAAATGTAATCATAATTCCTGTAGTCGCTTCAAAAGTTCATAAAACAACTGCCAGCAAATATCGACAGGCTCGAACCGCGCATATTTCGCGATATCATCGGGACGGTGCCAGCAGAGTTCGTTTATCTCATTATCGGGCACCGAATCGACTACAATACCCCGAGCCTGTAATCCCGCCTCCTTAAATGGTCTCGTCTCGCGGCCTAATCCGTCACTTTTTCTCCACTGCGGTGTCCCGGCCACATTCAATTCATTATCGATGTTCTGAAGCATCGTCACAAGTTCTTCATCCTGTGTAATAAGAGTCATATCCGGCCCCCATGTAACACTGTCGAAATCAAATATAAACTTGATATTCCGAAGCGTCCCGTCGTTTTTTCTTCTCTCCGCAATGTGGTATGTCCCAAGATAGCCGAATTCTTCACCGGTTGTTGCAATGAATTTCAGCGTTTTTTTCGGACGAGTTCCTGAAAAAGCATGAGCAAGCATAAGTACCATGACGAGCGATGCGGCATTATCATTCGCACCCGGACTGTTATAGACCGTATCGAGATGAGCGTAACATACAATCTCATCGGAACTTTCTCCGGGTAGCGTACCGATCACATTCGATGTCGTTTGATCCGGTGTAAACCTGACCTGATAATTTAAACGAACCGGTGTTTTATGTGCAAGCGCATTCTCCAGAACGGGTATATCTGCTTTACCAATATTGACATTGGGCAGCCCGCCATGCTCTTTGTCGTAAAACCAGTAGGGACGGGGCGCTGCTTTGACTTTCGGAGTGATTGTAACCCGTCCGAGTATTTCACCGGAAGAGTCGTTAATGATATCATATGCTACCTGCGGCGTTTCACTCTTTTTAAGCACACCGGTAATACCATCGGGTGAAGTGCCACCTGTTCCATGGCTCGGATATATCTCTATACGTTTGTCACCTGCCAGAAATTCAGGTTCGGATGTGAGTTCCCAGTTTTCAAAGGTGATTGGGTCGAATACAACATTCGGACAGGCCTTTTCCAGTTCCTTCTTGATAATTTGCTCCCCTTGTTTCATTGCAGGAGTCCCAACCCAGCGTGGGCCAAGATCGGTAACAATCGCTCTCAGCATTTTTTCAAGGTACTGCTCGCGTTTCTCAGTTGTACTTACCAGATCACGGCTGTTCGGCAATCCTGTGGAAGAACATGCAGAAAAAATAGGCAACATACATGCACATTTACCGGTTATAGTAATAAAATTTCGACGTTTCATTTGTTATCTCTCCACTTTTTGGATTTTTTCTGTTCGGTATATCGTTATTTGCCTTTCTTATACACCGACCGGTATACCGTAACCTCATCACCTGGACTGATCTCGTACATTCGCACCATCCGTCTGCCGTCGCCGTCAACATCAGGAAAATCGCTCTCTTTTACCGCTCTGTCGAGATGAATGGTATCATTCTCAATATGCATAACCGAATACGCTGATCTTAAATCTTCCCCGGTAAGCGTTGTACCGTTATAATACCCCGGTTTGAATCCCCGGACTTTTTCAATGGGTGGCGGTATTTCACATACGATCTGCCCATTGTCTTCGCCGATTTTTACCATTTTCGAGCGGTATAAGATCGAATTCAGGTCCAGTTTCATGGTAGTATCGGAAAGCTTCTCCACAACGTGATACGCCGACCGGTGGGAATCATTTTTGAAATAGACGAGTTGATCTTTAAGTGCAATGTTTGCAGGTATGGTACGGTCGAGTGTGATTATATTCGCTGTATAGTCCATTGCGGTAATACGTGCCCGGAACGGCGGAGGCATATCCGTTACACCTTCGCGGTCTTTATGAAGATAGCTGCCGTTCACCAGGTGAAGGGCCCGGAATTCCCCGTTGTGCTCCGACCAGTACCCGAAACTCCCCATAAACTCAAGGTCTCCGAGTTTTATCGGCACATAAGGATCGAACGAATAAAAAAACGTATCCACCTGTCCGCCGGCCAGTGTAATCCTGAGAGCTACAGGGGCAAACCCACCGGAATTTTCACCGCCCACATCAAGATGCTCGACATTCTTTATGAACGGTTCATACTGATAGGGCTGCCAGATTGAAATAAATTCACTGGCTCCGTTTTTCTGTTCCTCTTCAGCGAAAAAATATCGTATCGGCGGAATATCGGTTTTGGCGCATTCGGCTGTGATATAACGGCGGTTTTTCTCTCCGACATAGTGCATTCGCATATGCATTTTATCGCCGCGGTAGGTAAAGTCCGCCCATGCATCGCCGTCAGATTCGGCAAATTGTGGATTTACGATATTACTTGCCAGTCCACGTTCAAATTTTCCGACATCGAGGTTTTCGCGGGAAACGTGACCAAAGCTCAGATTTGTCTGGTAGCTGTCATACGGCGGACTATGAAAACAGCATGTTCTAACTGTGCCGCCCGCCATGCGCAGAATATCAACAAGGTATACATTGCCCTCAGGTGCATTGGCAAGACACACAGCCCTTCTGTAAACATTGTTTGGGAAACCGTCCGGCTGTGAGGAAACATCCGCAAATGATGCTTCGGGAGCAGATGAAAACAGTTCCAGATCACCGTGGGATATCGAACCGTTGTATTGGGGAGACCGGTCGATCATACCGGTATTGTGATGTGCAACATGGCTTGTGTTACCCATCGGATGTGTCCATGTAGGGTATCCCAGTTCGGGAGCCACACTGAGACCACCGGAAAACATCTCGATGTTGAGATTGTCCTGATGATGATGACCGCGCCCGTAACCATAGCGAATTGTAATTCCGGCACGATTTTCCAAAATAGTCTCATATGATCGTGATTCAAGAAAAACAAATCCAACGCCATCCATAACACGGCTTTCCAAAAGCGGTTCAGGCCCGGCTTGCTGCACTTGCGAATCGATATCTGCCCACACATCCGGTTCGAAAAGATCGGGGATTTGTTTCCCTGACCGGTATATGGCGCGAGCAATTTTATTTGTCGGCCAGCGACTATATGCGCGTTTATACATACTACAGAGGCTTTCCGGAAGGCCGTTTGGAAATTTCGCACCATACACACCTCCGCTGTCGCCATAACCTGGCCGGAACTGCCCCGCAACGATAAAGTCGATCCATGTATCAAATTCAGCGCGAAATTTAGGATACTGTAAAGGATCATACAGATTGGAACGGTCATGCCAGACAGGAGAATTCACCTTTGACAGAATTTCCGCCATATCGGATTTCGGGATAAGATAATCATAGGCATAACCAAGCGCTGCAATGCAAACCGGTCCTTCACGGGTCGTCGTGTTGATCAGCGTCTCATCATCAAAACCGCCTACATTAGAACCGCTGTTATAGGCGTGGGTAAAAAGCTCCTCGATCCACCGGTCGCTCATGGCTCCCATATTTGCACAAACCGCAAACTGAGCCATATCCTCTTCACGGGCGCCCATGTTCCCGCCGCTCAGTTCCCGCTGCATCCAGTCCCAGCCGAAAACCTGAATCAGGTATGTATCGATGAGTGCTTTCACATCATCCGGTGTATTGATTGCAGTATCTCTCCGGTGAAGAAATTCAACAAGCGCCGTATCTTTTTCGATGTAATCAAAGATAGCATCATAGGAGCGGCAAACCGGGACAAGAATCTGGTTACGTTCCCAATTTCCATCGAGGAGCAGTCTTCCGGGACGAAGGTATCCGGGTTTTACCTGCTGCCAGCGCATATTCATCCCCGGATATACATATGCCATGCGGCTTAAGAGTACAGCGGTTTTGTGAGCGGCATCTTCATCTCCGAAAAGCAGGTACCTGAGTGCGAGACGATGAACCTTGTCACCGAACTCCCGCCATATGTTATGATGATTATAATGAGCAATAAATCCGGCATTATCCTTTCGTTCTCCACTGCCGAAATTCCATCCCCAGCCATCATCGGGAAATTCACCGCTGGTAAAATCGTCGTGGAAAAAATCATTGGTCGGAAAAAAATTGTTACATAAGGGACATTGTAACTTGAAAGGATATTCATTGTCTCTTTTCCAGGGATAAAAACCGCTTACACTATATATCTTTTCGCCGCAGAACGGACAGGGCCAGTCGCTGTAACACTGACGGGGTATATCCCAGGACGGCAGGTTGAAAAAAACCTGTTCGTCCGTTTTATCTTCGTATCCCGTGGGAAATTCGATCTGTTCCCCGAGTTCAGGGTAATTTGAAAGATTTTCTAAAGCAATTTTTACCTGGTCATCGGTATAATATGACCGTCCCTGCTTTCGAACTTCGGGATTTATTCCGGGTACGAGTTTAATTTTATCCTCGATGTCCTGACGGTAGTTTAAAACGTGTATCGGCACCGATATCGGCTTTTTTTCTTTAATATCGATAGAAATACTTTCGTTTTCTATGCCCTGTGACGATCGCAAATAAATACGGGTTCTTTTCCTTCCATTACCCGGTTTTGTTCTGTCGAGCAATCGAATGCCGACCGGAATCCTAACGTTTAGTATGTTTTCGGGTGACTCGTTAATTTCAATCCAAAAAACCTGATCCATTACCGGTGTGGGGGATGGTCCGATGACAGGTTGATCGGATTTCAAATAAGGGTCGGGTACAGGTTCGGCATATTGCATACCGGCAAAAATAAGGAGTAAAAATAAAAACAAACTGACTTTTTTTCTGTCGATAAAGTAAAAAAAATTGTCTTTTGTCAATCGAAAAGATTGCTTTGTCATTTCATTCCTCGCAATGACAAA
>JAFGMP010000256.1 GCA_016927495.1 Candidatus Latescibacterota bacterium
AATAACCAAATAAATTTAAGGAGATCTACAGTGAATTTAAGGTTAACGAAAAAATGTATATTGATACTTGCCTTAGTATTTAATCTAAATGCATTCTCCTTGTATTCACAGGAAAAAGGATTGACTGAGGAAGTTTTCTTTCAGCCCATTGAAACGGTAATCACGGCAGGAAGAACCGAACAGAGTATCGAACGGGCTCCGGCAACGATTACGGTAATTTCTTCGGAAGAAATAAAATCATCCGGGGCACTAACTATTCCGGAACTTCTTAGATTTGTTCCTGGAATCGATGTCATGACCATCACAGCTTCCCACTCGGAGGCAAATGCCCGGGGTTTGAACCAGTTACTATCGAATAAACTTCTGATTCTTATCGATGGACGGTCGGTCTACTTCGATTTTTATGGCGGTGTTATCTGGCAGGGACTGCCGATTCTTATGAATCAAATAGACAGAATTGAAATTGTACGGAGTCCCGGTTCTGCTCTCTATGGAGCAAATGCATTCAGCGGGGTAATTAACATCATTACGAAAAATCCGAGACAACTGAACGGCGGTCATATTCAGATTCAGGCCGGAGAAAATGGGGTTGTACATACATCTGCAGTTGTTGGAGACTGGAAAGAAGATACCGGTTACCGATTTGCTCTGGGTACACGTAAAATAAACAGTTATCGTGATCCCCATGAAGATTCGGAGGATCATGTAATCGGTAATTTCTACCTGGAACATCGTTTAAAGAACAATGCAAAATTGTCTGCCGAGGCCGGTATGGGGCGCGGGTCCATAGTTCAAATCGCAAGAATTGAGGAGACAAAATTCGAAGCTACCACATCATATGCAAAAATGAATTTCGAGCAAGGTTCTTTCAAAGTTCAGGCATTCTGGAATCATGGTGATGAAACCGGCGGGGCTTTTTTCCCTCCGGGGGATGACGTAAACATCCTTTTTAATACGATTGATCTGGAAGCCCAGCATATGTTGGAATTTGGAAGGAAAAATAGCTTTATTTACGGTGGCTCTTATCGCTTTAACAAAATTGAATCGAATTTAATTGACCGTGATCATGATCAGAATTTAACGGCTGCATACTTTCAGAATGAATATAGGCCAATACCTGATATAAGTCTTCTTGCTGGAGCCCGTGTTGATCACCACCCACTGGTCGGCATCAATATAAGTCCCAGAGGCAGTTTCATTTACTCACCGACCAGCCATCACACACTTAAATTTTCTATCGGCAGGGCATTTCGCAATCCCTGTTTCACCGACTCTTATATTAATCTCGCAACCCCGTTAGGACTTCAGGTAGTCGGTGAGTCTGATCTTGATTCGGAAACTATCACAACGTATGAAATCGGTTACATGTTCTTCCCAGGATACCGGTTACGTACGGAAGTGAATTTATTCAAATACAACTTTAAAGATTATATCGGTTTTGGGGAACCCCAAATAATAGATCAAATACCGGTACAATCGTTCGTAAATCTTGGAAGTGCAGAATCTCAGGGATTCGAAGTGTCAACCGATATAATACCGGTTCGCTGGTTGAAAGTATCTTCGAATTACAGCTACCAGGAACTTGATAATCAGTATACGGTGTTAAAAGAACAATATCCTGCAAAGCATAAAGTAAATGTCAAACTCTTTTTCTCTTTACCGAAAGGTGTATCCGCTTCATTTCTAACCGGGTATGTAGGTAAAAGTAAATGGGAAGTTCCGACACAAGCGGGAGACTATGCCGAGGCAGTTACCGAAGCACACACCAGGTGTAATGGGAGATTGGGTTACCTGCTGGAAAATCAACGTTTGGAACTTTTTACATCGGTGTATAACATTTTTGATACCGGAAATAAAGAATACCCATTTGGTGAAGGGATCAGAAGACGGATAGTCGGAGGAATTAACTTTTCTTATTAACTCGGATATGTATAATTATTCTTCGGGGAATATAATAATGTTTTTGAGATGTGCAAAATATATAAGATATAGCATGATTTGCCTGGGTATCCTCAGTCTTTTATTGATAGTTACCCCTGTTGAAGTATCCTCCGAACCTGTTCGCATTTTAATTGTCAAAAGTGCGATGGGAACTGAATATGATCAAACAGTCAGTGCTATCAAATCATCTTTACAAATGGATGGTATGTCATTTGTCACCGAAGAGATACTTATTGTTCCCGCACAGGAAGAAGAACAGGTTTTCTGGAATAATGTGCATAGAAATAAACCCAAACTTATTATTACCGTTGGTACAAAGGCGACTACGTCGGCAGTAAATTTTGTACGGGATATTCCGATCATTTTTACCATGGTTCTTGGAAAAATTGAAACTATCGAATCACAAATGATTTCCGCCCGTACTAAGGATATCAGTGGTGTAACTCTATCGATTCCCGTAAAAGACCAGTTGACCATGATGCTCGAAGCATTGCCATATGTAAGGAGAGTGGGTTTATTATACAGCAGGGAGTCGATTCAGACTTATAATGCTGCAAACGAAACCACGAAAAAAATGGGGTTACGCCTGCTTGCCAATGAAATTTCAAGCGAAAGGGATATTCCGATTGTCCTGAGAGAAATTCTTCCCGAAATAGATGTATTCTGGCTGCCACCTGATGCTGTTGTTTATGAGAGGAATAATTTATCATATATAATCCGTGAATGTTATACGAACAGCATTCCTGTAATTGCTGTCTCCGAACAATTTGCCAAAGCCGGAACTCCATTGGCTTTCGGTATCGATTATACAGACCTTGGTAAACAAACAGCCGAATTAGCTCTACGCAGATTATCAGTTAATTCTTTCTCAACGCCCGTCATCGAAACACCACGTAAAATATTGCTTCACATTAACAAAGGCGTTGCGACAAGTCTTGGGCTTAAGATACCGGGGAGAATACTTGAACGGGCAATACCGGTGGAAAACGGGAGATAATATGGTTGGTACAAATATTGGTAAGTCAGCACGGTCACAACTCGGAACAAAATCGATACTGGCTGTAGTATTTTTGTTAAGTGCAATATCAATTACTCTGACTGTATTTTTTGTTTCCGGGCAAAAAAACTTTCTCAGTGAAGAGCTTAATAAACGAGCGCTTTCTCTTGCAAGTAATATGGCATATAACAGCCAGTTTGCCGTACTATCAAGTGATATCACATTTCTTCAAACTCTTATTTCGGGTGTTAAAAAGGAAAGCGATATAAAAGATGCATTTATAACCGATATTGATGGAGTTATTCTGGCTCATGACGATAAAACCCTAATCGGGCAGAAGATAACAATTCCGACAATCGGAGATTCGACATTCTATCAAAGCTGGTTGCCAACGGAGAACAAAGATATAAAACGAACGATAACACTCATTGAGATCGAAAGAAAACCTGCGGATAGTGATGAAAATATTCTTTTTTCCACTCCTGAGGAAACGAGTGATTCAAACTCAACTGCCATGACTCAATTATACATCAAACCACTTGGATACGCCATTCTTGATGTATCGCTTGAGAGTATGAACAGGGCGCTGTCTGTCGGTACACGAAATGCAATAATAATTACGCTTATTATGATTTTATTGGGAGCACTTGCCATTATTTATCTGGTGAGGAGTGTTGCCGGGCCTATCTATTACCTTGCAGATGCAACAAGAGCTGTAGCGGAGGGTGACCTCGAACAATACGTACCGATTACAAGATCGGATGAAATCGGTGTGCTGGCAGACTCTTTTAACCATATGATTGAGCAGTTAAAAGTCTCAAGAGAGAAGATTGAATCCTGGAATCGTGAGCTTGAAACTAAAGTAGCAGAACGTACAACCGAACTGGAAGAAAAACATAATGAACTTGAAAAAGCTTACGAAGCGTTAAAAACGCTGGATAAGGCTAAGGATGATTTTTTATCTCTTGTCTCTCATGAACTTCGAACTCCTTTAAGTTCAATCTTACTGTATTCCGAAATGTTGTTGGATGGCCTTGCAAACTCTGCGGAAGACCGGAATGATTTTCTTACCACTATTGTTGAAAATTGCAAGAGGCTTACTCGATTGATTAATGATGTATTGGATCTTTCCAAGATAGAAGCCGGAAGAATGCCGTTTAATTTTGAAGAATTGAATATTAAAGGATTGGTGGCGGAAACATTAACCGGAATACGTCCCAAACTTGAAAATCAGTCTTTGAAGTTTGAATATGATCAGATAGATGAAAATGCATGTCTCTGGGGTGACAGAGATAAAATAATACAGGTTTTGACAAATATAACCTCGAACGCAATTAAATTCACTCCTGTGGGAGGTAGAATCAGTGTTTCGCTGAGCCATAAAAACAACATGGGTGTAGTCGCCGTGGAAGATACCGGCAAAGGTATCGAAAAGAAGGATATACCGAAAGTCTTCGACAGGTTTAGCCAGCTGGAAAGCATCGATCATCATTCAGAGGGTACGGGATTGGGAATGACAATTTCGAAATCAATAATCGAACGAATGGGAGGAAAAATCTGGATAGAGAGTGAACGTGGAAAAGGAACAACCGTTTTCTTCACTTTATCGAAAATAAAACCGAAATTGAGAAATACTGCACAAATGGAAGTTAATAATGGAACTCAATAGAAACAGAATTTTAATTGTCGATGATGAAAAAGCTATTCGTATGGGATTATCAATGTGTGTTAAAGCCTCCGGTTTTGAGTCTATGGAAGCCTGTGATGGAAATGAAGCTTTACGTTTTGCGTCAGAGCAACATCCGGGATTGATAGTTCTCGATGTAATGATGCATGGTATGTCCGGGCTGGAGGTTTGCAGAAAATTAAAATCGGATCCCTCAACTAAAGATATTAAAGTTATAATGTTGTCTGCCAGGGGACAAATCAGGGAACGTGAAGAGGGGCTTGAAGCGGGTGCCGATAAATATATTACCAAACCTTTTGATTACAGAGAATTGATAAAAAATATAAAAATATTATTAGGGATTAAGTAATGGAAGTTAATAATCAAAAGTCGCATTTTGTGTATGATAAGTTAAATCAGGATATAGAGCAATTACCGTCAAAAATATTAGTAGTTGACGATGATATATCGCTGCGCAAAGGATTAGCACGACTACTTGAGGCTGAGGGATACAGGACGATAGAAGCCGAAAATGGCAGAGAAGCGATCGGATTGGTTTCTTCGGGAAAAACCGATCTTATTTTACTCGATCTTATGATGCCGGAAGTGAACGGCATTGAAGTTTGCACCCTTTTAAAAAGTAATGAAGAAACCAGATTGATACCGATAATAATGATTACTGCGGTTCACGAACAGGAAGAAAAACTAAAGGCAATACATGCAGGTGTTGATGATTTTCTCAATAAACCGATCAACATAGCGGAGCTTCGAGCCCGTGTTAAATCGTTGTTAAAAATGAAACGTTTGAACGATCTTCTTGATTATTCCGATACGGTGGTAGCTTCTCTGGCAAATGCTATCGAATCGAAAGATAAATACACTGAGGGGCATAATGAACGTGTCTCACGGTTTGCGGTTGAACTGGCAAAAGTTGCGGGTTTAAATGATAAAGAACAGGAAATGGTAAGAATGGCCGGTATTCTTCATGATATCGGTAAAATTGGCATACCCGACAATATTCTCAATAAACCGGGGGCTCTTACGGATGATGAATTCACCATTATAAAATCTCATCCGCAACACGGAGAAAAAATTCTCAAGCCTCTTCATTCCCTGCATGGAGTTCGTGATGTTGTTCTTTATCATCATGAACGTTTTGATGGTAAAGGTTATCCCTACGGTTTAAAAGGGGAACAGATACCGATTTACGCAAGAATCGTTGCCATAGCTGACAGCTATGATGCAATGACAACAAAAAGACCATACCGTAACGCTTATACCCAAAATGAAGCAATAAAAGAATTGGAAACAAAAGCCGGACAGTGGTGGGATCCGGAACTTATAAGATTATTTGTCGACAGTGTGTTATTAACATGATGATATATAAAATAAATTTATAATTCAAGGATATGTTAGATGGTGGATCTGATATTATGGAATTCGATTGCCAACAGACGTCGATCACCAAGTGATACTTTTCTGGAAAACGGTCTGGGAACACTTAAATCATATATTGAAAAGCAGGGATTCAATGTACATATCATCGATTGGGCAACAAGTGACTATTGGGAAACATTCACGCCGAAAATTTTATCAAAAATCAATAGATATCTCGCAACCAAACTGATTTCTTCAGGCAACAGAAACAAGTTATTAACGTATTTTATTAAACCTGTTTTTTTACTAAGTCAGTCACTTATGTCGAGATTTCAGGAGCGGGCAATGTATACCGCACTGCTTAATTTGGCCAAATCATTTCGAAAAGACGGATGTCCTGTGCTTGGTATAAAAGTCTGGTACGGTGAGGCTTACAGAGCTGCAAAAACATTTGCTAATTTGGTACATACTCTGGCGCCGGAAATTCTTATCGTTGCAGGAGGACCTCATGCAACAATTTACCGTGAGGCTATACTTGGAGACAATGTATTTGATATATCTGTGATCGGAGAAGGCGAAAGAGCGTTATCAGCTATTCTCGGCCTTGCCCGGCGGACGTACTCAAAAAATAATTTGCTCGATAAAATTATTCATGAAGCAAAAAATAACAGATTGAAAAATGTTGTTTACCGGGACGGTTCCGAAATAAAAATAACTACAATAGATAAAGCGGATGCAAATAAAAAAAATATTCCCACATATGATAATATGGACGGAAAGACAAGAATTCATGTTGTTGTTGACTCTCTTGGTTGCGAGTGGGCGAAGTGTAATTTCTGTGTTCATTCAAATGTTTACCCGGATCATACATTAAGAGATCCGCAGTCTGTTATCGATGAAATTGAAACTATGATTTCAAAAGATATAGGTATTTTCCGTTTTGCAGGTTCTTCTTCATCTCTTGATCATATTTGTGAAATAGCAAGATTACTTACGGAGAAAGATATTAAGATTATATATTCAATGTTTGCACGGTCAGTACCCAAATCTTCGGAAGAAGAAAACTACAGAAAAATTGTTGAATCCTACAGGTTGCTTATTCGTACAGGACTTCGCGCCGTATTTGTCGGTGGTGAATCCGCCGATGATAAAATACTCAAATCCGTAATGGGAAAAGGATTGTGCAAGAAGGAAATTATTGCAACAATCAAAGCAATGAAGCAAGCCGCAGAAGAGGAGGGATTGCCGCTTGATATCGGCCTTTCATTAATTTATCCGACACCGACAATGAGGGAGATGTCTTTAGAAAAACTTAAATTATTGAACATCGAATTAGTTGAAGAAACAAATCCTGATTCCGTGCTTGTAAATCCCCCGGCGCCTTTTCCGGGGACGACGTGGTTCAACCATAGCACTCAGTTCGGATTTGAGTTAGGGCAGAATTTCGTTCAAAAAATGCTTAATTATGATTATGTGCTTTACAAACCACCCAATCTCTGGCCTGATATTGATCTGAAACTCGAAGAAATGGATTTTCACCAGATACTCAATGAATGCCAGAACCTGAGAAAATCTTTGGAAGAAAATGGAGTTGTAACTGAAGTAACCGATGAACACTTTTTGATGATGCGTGCTTCAGGTTATACAGGAAGAGAAGGCGCGCTTACATTTAAACAAAACGCTCTGCTTGATATTTTATCATGTGACTACAAATGGATAAATAATATGCAGGAAAAAGTAAACCAAACAAGTCGTGCACAAGCACGATTAAACAGGAATTAGAATTATGGTTGCCCAGAATTTGAAATCATTGACTTTTACATATAATGAAAATGAGGAAGCATCCATGTTAGCCAACAGTGAAATAAAAAAACCGAGGGAAATACGGTATCAGATTTTAAATGACTATGAGGATATAAAATCATGTTTACGTTTACGATATATAAGTTATAGGTATGTTAATTTTATTGAAGAAAATAAGGATCGCCTCGATATCGATGCATACGATCCCTATTCCACTTTCCTCGGAGCATATGACGTAACTGATGGCAAACGAATTTTAGTGGGAACCATGCGAATTATCAGCATAAACGAGAATAGTAAAAACATTTCGCAGATTGCGGAATTGATCTCAAATGCACATGACCCACACATAAAAGAACTGGATAATCGACCTGAATTGTTTCCTATAATGGAATCATTCATACTTCCTGATTCTTATCATGATCATTTAAATACATTTAAAAACGGACATCAATCATTTCATCCGTATGAAATTTCAAGACTCGCTGTAAGGCCGGATTACTGGATGCATAATGTAGATGTAGGATTACATCATCTTTTGGTGTTGGACAGCTGGTTAAATAATCCGCCGCGTAATGATTTTCTCATTGCCGTTCACCCACGGTCACGCAGACGGTATGAGCGTGTCGGTTTTGAAATCATTCCCGGGACCAAAGAAGTGCTGTATAAGCATATCGATCAGCTTGCAATTGCGATGGTTCTCGATTTGGAGGAATATCTGAAGAGACCTAAATCATATAAGGAAACATGTGAAGCTTTATTGCCGCATTACAAAGAACACCACTATTTCAGTCGTATCACGGAAAGAAGACAGATCGAGCGAAGAATTAAAGAAAGAAGAAAAGAAGAGAAAAGGAAAAAAATTATCAATGAAGAAATATGAATTTATTTTCGGCTTTTTGTCTGATGTTTCTTTTTATAGTGAATGACCCTATAAATGGGAAATGAGTAGTTGTTTTAACAAAATATCCTGCGATAAAACCTGCTGTGTTTTATGAGTATTCTGATGACCGAACAGGAACAACAGGAGATTCTCCGCTATATTGAAGCGGTTAAACCGCTGCCGGATCAATACCGTTTCCTGTTATTCGAGGATATGCGGGAGGTGGGACTGGTCCGGAATGGGAAAACCAGCGAGGTATGCAATATTTTCTCCCTTTTCAAATGATCGAGCAGATCTACGAAACACGAGTAAAGAAACCGCGAATGAACGCTAATAAACGCGAATCCGGGGATGGAAATATTGGCGTTAATTCGCGTTCGTTAGCGGTTGAAGAGCAGCTTTCTCTTTTTGATATTCGGTCAGGAATTATTACAGAATGAAATTATTTGGTGTTATAGAGGTATGGCTATTTCAACAAGGCATTGTGTTTGAAGACGCAGTTTCAAGTTCCAAATGCAACACAGACGAACCCATTTGATTCGCATGTAACAAATATATCATGAGGTGGCCTGAATGCCAGTGTTTTTCTTGGACGAAGAAAGACTGCCCCCTGGAACTGAAGAGCAGTTTTTACGAAAGCTTACCGGGAATGCTCAAGCTGGCGGTCAAGGTGGTGGACATTTTCGGCAATGACACGATGACAATAGTGGACGTGAATGTAGGAGGTTAAAACCGCTAATGGACGAGAATGAACGCAAATTGATTTTGAAGGATGAGGTTTATCAGATTGTGGGCGCGGCGATGGAAGTGTCCAATCAACTGTGGTGCGGTTTTCTGGAGGCTGTTTATCAGGAAGCCATGGAAATTGAACTCGAAGAGCGGCGGATACCACATGTGCCGCAAAAGAGGATAGAGATTTTCTACAAAGGCATAATGTTAAACAAGGAATATATAGCGGACTTTTTATGCCATGACCGGATTGTGGTCGAGATAAAGGCCATAAAAGAGATCACGGGAATTGAAGAGGCGCAAATTCTCAACTACTTGAAGGCAACGAAACTTCCGTTAGGGTTGATCGTCAATTTTGGTGCACCTCAACTCGAATGGAAGCGCTATGCTTATACGAAGCGAATCCGCTATATGGCCGCAAATGAACGCCAACTATGAATATTTATTAGCGTCTATTCGCGTGAATTAGCGGTTGATTGGAGAAACCACTGATAGCTGCAAATGACATTCCGCTGCTCTCTGGAGCCGCCGGTGAGTTTGACCGTTTAAGAATTGTATACAATTTGTGTTACCTTCATTTTCCTTATCACTCACAAAACAGTACATCCCCGCTAACTTCCGTCATCTCAAATCCCGGACCCGACCACCGGACTTTGAGCGCTTCACCGCCGCCAGCCTCGAAAAAATCCACCCGGATACGGTGCAGACCCGCTTTCAACCCGATGTCACCGCTTGCTGTTTGCGGCCAGTGACGACCGTCGTTGTTTGCGATGAGCAGGCCGTCGACATACAGCATACCGCCGTCATCAGATTCGATCTCGAACGTGTAAATGCCGTCTTTGGGGACTTTCACCAGCCCGGTGAACGACAGCCCGAACTGCTCCATATCGGTATTCTTGGCCGGATCGAAACCGAAATTCGGCACAATGCCCTGTTTGAGCGGTTTCATGGCGGCAAAGTCCGGCATTTTCTCCCATGATCCCTCGAAATACCCGTAGGCAAGCCCCGATTTGACATTTCCGGCTGCCACAGGTTCGGTAAGCCCGATGCGATATTCGGTAACCACCGGGACACTCGAAGCGGTTCTGCCACGGTAAGCTCGTGCAGTCAGAACGAAGTTTCCGCCAAGTTTCAGCGGCGCGTTGTACTGCTGCGAGGCCGGTGTCGGTTCGGTTCCGTCCGTGGTATAATGGATAACCGTGTCCGAATCGCCCGAAAGCCGTATGTTGAGTTGACTGTCCGCGTACACACCGCCCGGTGGATCGGCTATAGGTGGCGAAGGAGGAATCAGGCTTCGTGCATCGGCGCGCCATCTGCCGGGAGTAAGCTTGTATGTCTCGATGGCATGATGGCCGACAGTAGCTTGTACAGTTCCGGTTTGCACAACAGCGGGCTGTGGATTCTCCTCGATAATGTCGGTGGAAAACGCTGTTTCCACCGGGACGAACAGCTTAAGTTCGGTTTCGGTGTTGTTGCCTGTAATTTCATACACACGCATTACCACGCTGTTGTCGTCCTCACATTTCTTCAGTGCGCTGATGACAACAGATGAATCGCCGGTTGAAGCGAAACTCAACGTCTCCGGCAGCCTGAATGTTTCTCCTCTGCGCGGGTGAGGTACCGTAATAAGCGGATTATTGTGACGGACACCCTGAACAAAGCCCGTGCACCAACCCTCACGTCCGGAAAATAATGAGAAAGCAAAATGGTGGTCGCCAGCCTGAAGATACCAGTTACCCTCGCCGTGGCAGCTACGTCTGCTTGCCAGAAGAAGAGGCTGGAGCACCGGATAGTCCACAGGATTATCAGTCGGATCGATCCAGTCGAATACCGCCACGCTGGAACTTACTGTTACACCCAAGTTATCGTCAGATGCGTTAAACCACTCCTGCACTTCACGGGGATGGACATCGCTGGCGTTGTCGGTGTACCGTTCGCCCGCAGCGCCATCGATTTCGCTTTTACCTACCTCAACAACTCCCATCGGGGCATCATATGATACAGTCCCGTTTTCGACCGCAATTGGAAAGGCGAGCCGGTATTCACGGGATTTTGTGCCGTCCCACCCGAGAAGGTCAACTTCGACATCGATACGTTTGACGGTGTGATACGCTATAATATGCTGGACCACCGTGCAGTGACGGGTCAAACATTCGGTGCGGAAGACTGTGCGGACAGGACCGTCTTCGATTAAGTTCCAGCGGGGGGCATAGTTACTCAGGCGTTCAAAACCCTCCATTGTAGGCTGCTGCACCGAGGCGAATTCACCGGCGCCGTTCCCCTCGGATTGCATACCGAACAACTCTCCGCCGAGGAATTTATCAGTATTCAGGATGTCCTGGCCAAGCTCCTTATCGACCAGACTTGCAATGCCGCCGCCGGTTAATTCAATATGATAGAAATTGTTGTCGATAACCGGATTTTCATTTCCCGAAACATTATTGGGTTTGCGCTCCGGGATTGTTTGAATAGGAACAACATAGCAGACCGAATATCCTAATGATGGCACTTTATCCGCAACGAAAACTACTTCCACGGTTTCATCACGCGATTCTCCACTCGATTCGGTAGTAACACGCTGGAATGCAACTTCCCGGCCGAGAAAATCGAGGATACGAAATCCCGCGCTTTCATGACCATAAACATCCACGTTCATTCTGACAATATCTGTTCGTTCCTGCGGCAGCGGATTGAATACGACATATGGTGTGCCCATATCCTTGACCGCAATTTTTGCAGCGATAGACGTGAGAGCATTTTCGAGCATATCCCGTCCCGCATTTCGTCCCGCCTCCATTTTTGTACGGAAGAGACGGTCGGTAATTGCGCCGTTGAATCCGCCCCAGCCGTGATCGGGATAGATGGCAGCCATCCATGCTTTTTCAAGTCGTTCCGACGGGTACTTTTGAAAACTACCGGTTACGAGTGCATCGAAAGTTGCGAACGTTTCGGCTGCTGTTAACATGCGCCATGCCTCACGGCCTGCTGTGAGAGCGCGACGATGTGTCGGGCCATGGATGTAAAGCCAGACATCGGGCCGTTCACCAACGATAGTTTTCAGCTTTGGTTTATTTTTTGTTACCGCATCGAGGAAGGTTGTTCCGGTTGCATAGGTCAGGCGCGGCATAATAAACGCTGTCTCCGGTTTGTCAGTGTAACCCCTGTCGACTGCGGCGTTCCATTCGCTGAAAAGATCGTCGAAATTCACCGGACCGCTGAAATCGGTCGATACCACGATTCCAACTTCCGGTTTCAGTTTCCATGTACTGTAATAATTCTGTTTTTCACTAAGTGCCGGATAAAGAGTCTGCCATACCTCGTTGAAACTTTTGGTTTTCTGTATGATTGTGGTATGGTCATCACCCCGCTCGATGCCTTTTCTGAATATTTCACCGGAAGCATGATAATGACCGGGAGAATAAGCGGTTACAGAACTACCATCCGGGCTTTCCCAGTTGAACAGACCCTCTTCGTGACGGCTCATGATTAGATAGGGAACACCGGCTTTGGAAAGTATCTGGGGCATCTGCATGGCACGGCCGGGGACATCGGGACTCCATGCCTCGCGGGTATCGCAGCCGGGGAGCGTTTTTCTGAGCCATTTTCTGCCGAGATACACCTGTCTGACAAGTGCCTCGCCCGCATACATGGACTCATAAGGCTGGTTGTAGGTGGCGCCCCAGGCGAACCGTCCCTCACGGGTGTAATGCGCGATCTCGTCACGGCTTTCCGGGTGACGGTCGAGGTATTCCATAAGATTCATGGTCGATTCCATGACAAAACGAAATTGGGGATTCTCTTGCATCCGTTCAAGCGCGGGGGTGATAACGAGTCTGTCACGATCGATGATACACTGTTCGGGGGTATCCATCCAGCCGATATCCTGATGGCTCGATGAGATGACATGTACTGTTCCATCGGTGAAATATCCCGGATCTGTTGCGTTATAGTCAACATTACCCAGCACTTTTTCACCATCGGGATTGATCATGACGAGTGAAACCGTGCCGGTTCCGTCAGGGGTTTTAGTCGCCGGCAGCCAGAGATCGTGGGTACCGAAAGCCTCTTTTTTATCAATCGTGAACAGGATATCATTGCCGGATTTAACCGCGAATTTGGTACCGTTTTGTATGTCGGACGGGAACACGATTTCAAGTTCGGCGCCGATGTCGAAACTGTTCGCACTCTTGCGTTTTACATGATCCATCGTGGTCAGATGCATCATCGGGGCGGATAGTTCACTGCGGTTTGCCCATGTTTCGACCTCGAAAATACGGGCATAATCGTTTGCACCCTGTTCTCCCATCTCGATGAACAGCCGGAGATACCGCATACGTGTCGGTGGAAAAGAGAAATCGTTCACATCCTCGGTGTTTCCTCTCACCGGGTCGATAATGTCACACCATGGACCTTCCGGTGAATCGGAAATCTGCAAACGGTAATCGCTTGTATTGAAGCTTTCACCATCGCCGTAAATGCCTTCATGCCGTACCACGATTCGATGTATCGCGACAGTGTGGCCGAAATCGATACTCAGCCAGTGGGGTGTTTCACCAAGTTTCGAGTTCCATTTGTGATGCTCACGGGATGTCCAGAGGCCGTCGAGCGCGTTTCCTGCCCGGTAATCGGGCCCGAATTCACTGCTTGCCGTTGCAGTGGCGCCCCACCGTGCCAGGGCGATGTTGACATCATCTGCAGCGAATGTGCCGCAGGGGGAAAGTACACATAATAAAAGGGTAAACAGATATGAAAATTTCATAACTCTCTCCGGTTTGAATGATAAAATTGTATATCATGTTTTATGGTGTAAAGTATTGTCGTTTAGTGTAAAATAACTATTTGGGTTATTCTTTTAATTATGCTTATTAAACCTATCCCTGCTCCGGAACTCATCCCCTGCCCCTTCTCTTACGAAAAGAAGGGGAATTGTGCTGGGTGGTCATCCCCCTCTACTTTCAAGAGAGGGGGAGCGAGGGGGTGAGTTCCATAAAGACAACGACTTAATCATAATAAAAAAACAAAATTTTGCTTAACTAATGGTATAACCGAAAAATTATTTCTCTTATATGTGAAAAATAAGTAATAACAAAACAGGAACAAAGTAGATAGTTTAAGAGCATTATCTGTGTTATATTTAAAATATAGTATTGAGGTTCTGAAAAAACCGAACACATCGTAATCTTAAAAAATTTTATAAAGGTGAAAACATTTTGCAATTATACGGAGATTTAATGAATCCCCGTGACCATGTAAAAAATACACTTGAATTCAGCAAACCGGAACGAATTCCCCGGCAGATGTGGCTGCTTCCGTATGCCACAAACACCTATCCGGATGATGTCGCCCGGATTCATCTCGATTTCCCGGATGATATCGTACATGCACCGGCGGAATACACAAATCCTCCCAAAACAAAGGGCGATCCATGCAGCATCGGCACCTATATCGATGAATGGGGATGTATTTTCGAGAACCGTCAAAATGGCATCATCGGCGAAGTTAAGGAACCGCTGCTAAAACGGTGGGGGGATGTTGATATCGTAAGGCCGCCGCGTGAGATGCTTTCTTTTGACCGTGATACAGTTAACCGGTTCTGTAAAAGTTCCGATAAATTCGTTCTGGCGGGCTGTTGTCCGCGGCCGTTCGAACGGCTTCAGTTCATACGGTCGACCGTCAATGCCTTTTATGATCTTATCGACAGGCCGGAGGAATTCAATGTGCTGCTCAATCGAATTCACTCATTTTATTTGGAGGAGTTCGAGATTTGGGCGACAACCTATGTGGATGGTCTCATGTTCATGGATGACTGGGGTGCGCAGCAGTCTTTGCTGGTTTCTCCGGATATATGGCGCGAACTGTTTAAGCCGCTGTACCGGGATTACATAAACCTTGCGCATGACCACGGAAAATATTGTTTTATGCATTCCGACGGATATATTATCGATATTCTGCCCGATCTTATCGATCTCGGTCTCGATGCGATCAATTCACAGATATTCTGTATGGGGGTCGGTAAACTCGGTGAACGGTTCCGCGGCAAGATAACATTCTGGGGTGAAATCGACCGTCAGCACATTCTCCCGTACGCTACGGTTCCTGAGGTTGTTGAATCGGTACATGCAGTCAGGGATGCATTGTATAAAGACGGCGGTGTGATAGCGCAGTGCGAATTCGGTCCGGGGGCGAAACCGGAAAATGTCTATGCAGTTTTTGATACCTGGAATAAAATTTAAAATGTAATCAGGATACATCTACATGATAAAAAAAACACTGTCAGACAGCGCCCGTGAGGCGTATGAAAAAGGAAAACGCCTGGTTGCTCCGCTAATGGGTTATCCCGGTTTATCGGTAACCGGAGTCAACGTCAAACTTGCCCAGCAGAATTACGGCGAACATTACCGTGTCATTAAATCTCTTGCCGAAAAATTTCATCCTGATGTTATCTTTCCTATTATGGATTTGTCGGTCGAGGCAAACGCTTTCGGACGGTATACGGTGTTTCCGAAAGATGACAGCGCAACCGTTGTCAAAGACCATTTTGAGATCGATGAACTTGAAATCTGGAAACAGATTAATATTTCTCTGGATTCACGTCTCCTCGGGTATGTGGAAACCATGAAATTGATGAGCATCGGTATGCCGAAAGAAATAATACGGGGTGCATATGTAGCCGGGCCGTACTCGCTGGCAGCGCTGATTATGGGTGCTGATGATGCTGCAATGGCCACAATTATGGAGCCTGATAAACTGCACCGGCTTTGTGAGTTCGTAACCGAAAGTATTCAGTTATACTCACGTCTTCTGATCGGTGCTGGCGCACAGGTTATCTGTATTCTTGAACCAAGCGCCGTGATGCTGGGGCCTGACCAGTTTTTGGAATTTTCCTCACATTATGTCAGTCATATCAGCAGAAGCTGCCGATACAACGGCGTCAATATTATATATCACACCTGCGGCAATACCATGCACCTTATAGAAAACATGGCTCAGGCAGGTGTTAACGGTATCAGCCTCGATTCTTCGGAAACCGGAGTCAATCTCCCTGCTGTAGCGGAACGTGTTCCACCTGATGTTGCCATTATCGGTAACATCAATCCAACCACAACAATTCTGAACGGGAAACCGGAGGATGTATCGGGGGAAGTTACCATGCTGCTCCGGGCTATGGACAAATATCCGAACTTCATATTGAGTACCGGTTGCGATTTGCCGCAGGAAACACCGCTCGATAACATCGGGGCCTTTATGGAAACCGGGAAGAATTATTGTGTATCATAACTATATACAAGAATAGTTCTCATGTTTATGTACGTTTTCATATTGATGTAGTGTTAACATTTTTTGGAGAAAAACCTTTAAAAATGGCGTACGGCGCATATTCATAATTTTCAACCATGGGGAATAGAAATTGCAGGGGTACAGCATGCTGTGCCCTCAGCAAATTCTATGAAAAGAACATAAGCAGCATCGCGATTCACTTTTCCGATGTGTAATACGAATCCTCTTCTGTCTGAACCGCAGATAACTATGATAGAATGATGACTTTGATCCGTTTTTGCAGAAAAGAATGTTAAGATCGACGTAATACGTCCAATTATTTTTTTATCATAATAATCTGCGTAATCATGAATATCTGTGGTTCAGACAATTTTTTATTTTACCGGACGGGGGATTGCCAGTTGTATTCCAATATCCGTGTCTAATAATGAATTCTAACCTATATTTCGCGCGACACGGAATCCCATATAGTAACTCTGATTTATCCCCTCCCAACTGCAAAAACATGATCGTGCCGCCGAACGGCAGACAGACGGCTCGCTGAACCAGCTTCCGCCGCGAGTCATGTTGAGGCTGTGATAATAATGGAATGTCGGTATGATATCATGTACTGTCAGGTATTTCCCGTAACACATGCCCGGATTCCAGTCATCGTTGCAATACTCGAACACATTCCCATGCATATCGTACAGCCCCCATGCGTTCGGCTCCTTCTGCGCGACTGGATGGGTCTTTCTTCCGCTGTTGCCTAAGTACCACCCGGCTCTGTTCAGGTCTTTTTCGGTATTGCCAGTGTAGAAATGCGAAGATGTTCCGGCGCGGCAGGCGTATTCCCATTCAGCTTCGGTTGGCATTCTAAAACCGTTTTTGCTGAAATCAGAGGTCTTTTGCTTCTCGTCATAACAAAGATCGAGACTCATTTGTTTACTCAACAAGTTGCAGAATTTCATGATCTCTGATGGCCCGATGTTGGTTACAGGAAATGAGTTGCCGGTAAATGTCGAGGGATTGACACCGGTAATTTCCCTGTATTGCGCCTGCGTAATTTGAGTCTCGCCCAGTTGGAATGCTTTCAGTTTCACCGTGTGAGCCGGTTGTTCGTCGGGATAAAAGACATTGATATTCCCGGCAACATCTTCATCCTTGTCATATATATGTCCCATGGTAAAACTTCCCGAAGGGATCGCTACCATATACATGCCCTTCAAAACTTCGTGTTTATTCATTTTGTATGACTTTCTTTGTATGAAATTTTATTATTCATAATATTAATATTTATATCCTTGCCGATCCGTGTTCATCCGTGGCAAAAATATTAACCTTCATATACCGGAATATCCCGTTTCATTGCCCAATGTGCTCCTCGCCAGATCAGCGGCAAATAATTAGGGTCCTGGTAGGCAAAATAGGTGTGGCCGGCGAGAAATCCCACAACCCGTCCATTGCCCTGATCCAGGCACCAGCCCCCGTAATCGCGGCGTTTATCGGTATATCCCGTGGTTTCATACAATGGTGTGACATTTTCGTTAACTATCTCGGCGCCGAAATTTTCATCGAGTGGTATATCAAAACTTTTCATGCCCTGTGTGATGGGATGATCCTGATTGAAATTATGCAGACGGACAATTTGCAGCGGCCCGTGTATAATGGGATTGACTCCGAGCAATTCCATGAATTTCGGTTTACGAAATGACCAGACAGTGCAGTGAAGGCTCATGAAACCCATGCCGCGGTTTTTGACATTGTCCACAATGGCATCGGCAAGTTCATCGCTCATATATCCGTCCTGCGGCGGCGCTTCCTCGAATATGGGGCCGGGTACCCAGCCGGGCAGGGAGCCCATCCAGCGCTGGATAATCAGAAGGTCGGCATCGCTGATAAGCTCAGGTGTAACATACCGGGCATCGTGCACAGTCAAAACGTTCCATCCGGCCTTCTCGCAAATACTCCGTATCGCCGGTTCCTGAGCCATAAAGTTGTGTAATACATCGCCGCCGAGAAAAACAACCCTGGTTTCTCCGGGTACTTTCGGTTTTATATCCTTCGGCATGGCGGCAAACGATTGTGATGGCATAATCGCTGTTGATGCGAGCGAAGCAAGCCCGGTTTTGATAACATTTCGACGGCTTGTTTTATTAAGTATGGCCATACTATCTCCTTCGTATTATATATAAAATTACGTTTATCCTCTCATCAGCAGTATATCCTGTGTTTCGCTGTAATCATTGAAGCGATAACGACAGGTGTATTTACCGGAATTGTATGTTTCGGTGTTCCATGAAGCCATATGGCTGCCGGAATACCGTATGGCATTGACAAGAACCACCACAGTTTCGCCCTTATCATCGATAATTTCGAGCATCACATTGCCATTCTTTGGTACGCGGTATTCGATGGAAAGCATGGGATAGAATGCTGTCCGGGCGGTTTGAACGAGCACCTGTGCGCCGGGTTTGGATGGCACCGCCGGTTTATCCTCATATATGGCGTTGTAATCGAACGGTTCGTCGACGAGATGCCAGAACGGTTCGTTTTCTTTCTGCAAATAGTATGATTTGAGCGGTGTGCGGGTGAAATGTGTCAGCGGCGTACGGACAGCCTCGCTGTTGTGCCATCGATATACCGGTATATTCATGGGATTCAGACCGTTCAACATACCGCGTTCCATGGCAATATGGAAGAATCCGAAATTGCCAGGCTCATGGCCGCCAAGCCATTTGCCGACGATATCGACTTTAAACGGGTCCATGCCAAAGATTAAAATATTTGTCATGTAATCCCATGCTTTACCTCTGGGATTATTATCGTTTCCTTCCGGATTGGGTCCCGGGCTGAAATTGCCGTCACGGCCATAGATGCCTTCCACAACATGGAGCCCGAATTTCGTAACGGACAGGCTGTCCAGTGTGCGGTGTGTCCAAAGTTCCTGGCATACTGTGTCATAACGGTCAACCCATGTTGCCGATGCATCACCCTCGTCTTTAATCGGCCTGTCCCAGCGTGGGAGTGTGCCGACATGCCGTTTCATATAGGCTTGAAAGTCTTTTTCGACATTGGGATTTCTATGTTCGGGAGGCATAGTCAGAATACTGCCCATCTTCTGGCAGAAATGCTGATAACCGTTGGCGACAGCGCCCTGAAAATTTTTGCAGCACAGTGTAAGGCCCATCGAGTGTGCTTTAAATTTGGCTATGTTGAGCAAAAATGTATCCGGTGCATTAATCGGCCAGAGATAGGGGATTTTCCTGTATACGACACCATTTGGGACATCGACCCATTGAAGTTCTTCATCGTCGATTTCGGCGTTATTCCTCGACCATTCGGATAATCGTTCATTATCGATACCCCTGACTCTGCCGTTCATGTTGTGCAGATCAGCCCCGGTGCGCTTAGCTATCGGGTAATACATATGCTTTTCCCAGTTGATACAGTTGACCTCTCTCAGGAAAAATTGTTTTTTCGAGATACCTAACTGTTTCATCCCCTCGATAACACCTTCCACAAAATGGGGGTCGGTGATTATCCCCATGGTATCGTATGTGTTTCCGCCGCCGCCGGTAATATTGGGTTTTATCGGAATGAGACGGGATGTCGGAATGCCGGATTCATCCATGGGGACTAAAACCTCCCGCGCGAATCTCTCCCCTTCGAATTTATTGGCTTTAGCATTAGTTTTAACATCGACATCGGTGAACATTATAAAAACTGCTTCGGGATGATTTTCGATGAAAGGATGCACCCCGAAATATCCGGTCGTTTTTCTGTCTCGGGCGGCAAAAATCTTGAGAGGACACACCATGCCCACGTTTGCCGCAAGAACGGCAGTTTTAATAAAATCCCTGCGATTGAACATTATTATCTCCGGTGGTTTGTTTTTTAAGATATGTTTGATCTATCTAAAAATCATATAGCTATTCCTGATCATCCTTATTTCTACCAACCTTGAATCCTCATTCGTATCGAGAAAAGTGAAGAACGGGCGGTGATAAAGAGCGTTTTTTTATCTTTGCCGCCAAAACAGACATTTGTCGGTTTGCCGGGAACCTTTATGGATTCGATTTTTTTACCTGACGGATTATAAACCTCGATGGACTCCTCCATGGTAATATACACATTTCCTGCGCTGTCGACAGCCAAACCGTCATAACCTTCCGGAGCAAACAGCCTTTTATCCGACAATGTGCCGTCGGCATTGACCGTGTACACATAGGTTTTATCAACAGGAGTCTCGGTAACATATACCAGAGCGCCGTCAGGAGAGCCGACGATACCGTTAGGTTTGGTAAGATCATGCGCCGCTCTGATGATAGTATCAGTGTCGGGTTTGATATAAAAGATATGGAAGCCGTCCTGCTCGACCTCCTCCTCTAAAGGGGAAAAACGGGGATCGGTAAAATAGACGCCGCCTTTTGCATCTACCCAGATGTCATTGGGACTGTTAAAGAGTTTGCCGTTGAATGTGTTCGGGAAATCTAAAACATCACCGTCGGGGCTTACCCTTTTAATGCGGTGTTCTCTTGCGGCACACACCCAGAGGTAACCCCCCTTGTCGAAATATAATCCGATAGGCCCGCCCATTTTTTCCTTGAAAACCGATAATGTACCGTCAACCGACCATATATGGATTCTGTCATTGCCGTAATCACTGAAATAGATGTTGCCTTCGCTGTCGGATACGGGGCCTTCCGAGAACTTGAAACCATCGGCACATTTTTCGATTTTTGCATCCGGCGTTACAACACCGGCCGGTTCAGCACCATGAATGGGATTAATGCTGAGTGCTGTAATCAATAAAAGTGAATTTAATAACAGCATCATGTAAATTTTTCCTTTAATGTTTCCCTCGACAGGCTCAGGGAGCTTAAATGATACTCTGAAATCCACTGGCTGAGCATGTTTTAATTGTTTGATGTATTCCTGCAAGAAAAGCTCCGAAAAAAACCAACAACGTAAAATATATAAGCCTTCAACATAAATTATAACATTTGTTCTGATTTCATCAAAGATCATAATTTTATATACTTTAGCCGGTCAATAAAAGTTTCGTACGATTTTTCGTAATCCGGTTCATTCAATTTTTAATTCTTATTCCTAATAATCGACATTCATGCTTATATTATATAACAACTTATTGTCTTTTTTTACATTTTTTGAATTTTGATAATGTTTTCTCATATTTAGGAGGCGCAATGAAACGACGAAATTTTTTGACCCGGTCAGGCTCTGCAGCGGCAGGCCTTGCGGCATCGACAACCTATGAGTTTTTTGCCAATAATCCGGTTATGGCTTTCCCTACCAGCAAAGGCACAGGTGTGGAGGAGGCAAATTACTATCTCGAAAGCGGCAAAGAAAAGAACATAATGCCCGAGGTTCGGCCGGAAATCCTTAATAATCCACGGGCGGTGTTTCTGATCGAAACGAATGTGGATGCCCGTAAAGACAAGACCGGCCATTACACCGAGGCGGTTGACCAACTCCGCAGCGAGGGACAGCGTATCGCCCGGATGCTCTTTGTAAGGGGAGCGAAAAAAGGAGGCACAACATTCATCAAACCAAATTTTACCGGCGTACCCGAACATAAGTTCAACCGGACTAACGGAGTGTATACCTCCCCCGATTTTGTGGTCGGAGTCATAGAGCATCTTCGTGAAATCGGCAATGGCAATGTTGCATGCGGTGATAATCCCATCGATGCTGTGAATCACCGTCAGGGCGGCGTATATGATGCTTTCGATCCCTATGGTGTTTTGATGATCGAAGCCGGTTACGAACAGTTCGAGCACTACAATAAGAATGAGTTGAACTGGAGCGATCCGGTAAAATCCCCTGTCTGGAACCGTATCCCGTATTTCAAACCAATTCTCGATGACGACAATTTTCTGATCAATATCGCAACGTTGAAATGTCATTTAACTGCGCTGACAACCCTTACGGTTAAAAACTTGCAGGGTTGTGCGGTCAGAGGTTTCGGCCAGTTCTGCTGGCCCGGTATTCAGCTTGAACTTCAGTCCGAAACAGCGGGTATCGATTTCAACCGCGGTTTTCAGAAAAATGCCATTCAAAATGTCGAAGCGTTATTCCTTAAACACAAAGCGGCCGGTTTTAAACGCTGGGAAGCAAATACTGCCCAATCCGGTGATTACACCAAATACAACGAACTTGGTGGTTACGAGACCTATCGGAAAGTAAAAAACGATGTCGATGCACGCCGTGATTTTCTCAAACAGGTAGGCAGTTTGTTCCGTCAGGAATCATGGATACACCGCGGACTGGATAACGCTGCAACGCTGAAACCGAAGCTCAATATAATCGAGGGTATCATCGGGTTGGACGGCAACGAGCACGGATGGTGGAATATCGGAGATGATCAACTTATAAATATTGTTATCGCCGGTTGTTCTCCGTTTGAGGTAGATGCTGTCGGAACATATATCATGGGTCATGACCCCGACGAAATCTGGTATACCCGCGTTGCCAAAGAAAAAGGCCTTGGGGAATGCGATATCAATAAAATCGATATTTATTGGATTCGCGTGAACGGCAACATAGAACCGGTCAAAAATATTGACGAAATTAAACGTCACCCGCTCGGAGTGAACTGGGCGCGGAGCGATAATCCGGAAGAGCGGCTGTTCTGGTGAAAAATGATGTATGAAAAGCCTGTTATTTTTTTCCTCTCTAAAGGTTAGAGGTATTAAGGAATGATTTCAATACATGGTCTGAACCATGATTTACATAATGAAAAGATTTTAATAAATAAACTTGATTGGTGGTGGTATAGCATATTTTCTTTTTCTTATCTCCCGGTCAATTCCTCTTGACTTTATACATACACCCATTCTCCGAAGTAGTGATTACTACAAAGGATGAAGAGTGTGAAGGCAAACAAAAAGGAAACCACAATGAAAGCATTGGTTTTAAAAGAATACAATCGTTTCGAGTATGAAGAGGTACCAATTCCCGCAATCATGAATAACGATGTCCTTATTCAGGTTAAGGCATGCGGGATATGCGGCAGCGATGTCCATGGCATGGACGGCAGCACCGGACGACGGATTCCACCGCTGATCATGGGACATGAGGCGAGCGGAATTATTGTTGACACAGGCGCTGAGGTTACGCAATTAAAAAATGGAGACTGGGTGACATTCGACTCGACCATATATTGCGGAGTCTGTTATTTCTGCAAGCGGGGAAACATAAACCTGTGCGACAACCGCCGTGTTCTGGGTGTATCCTGCGACGAGTACCGTCAGCACGGCGCTTTTGCCGAATATGTGGCGGTGCCGCAGCATATTGTGTATCCCCTGCCGGATAGGCTTTCCTTCGAGCATGCATCGATGGTCGAGCCGCTTTCGGTGGCATTTCATGCGGTCGGACGGACACCGAAATCACTGAACGATACCGCTGTTGTGGTCGGCTCCGGTATGATAGGGCTTCTGACTATACAGGCACTCCGTGCTGCAGGATGCGGTACGATCATCGCGGTAGATATCGATAAGGGGCGGTTGGAGCAGGCAAAAGAACTCGGCGCAGATATCGGACTGAGTTCCGGGAGTGATAATATAACCGCTGAAATCAGACGTGTTACCGGCGGGCGCGGCGCCGATATTGCGTTTGAAATTGTCGGCAATACTCCGGCGTTTAAAACCAGTCTGGCTTCACTCCATAAAGGCGGCCACCTTACGCTGGTGGGTAATCTGTCGCCGGAAATTGAGATGTCGCTTCAGTCCGTTGTGACCCGTGAGATCACTATGTATGGTTCATGCGCATCATGCGGGGAATATCCGGCATGCCTCGATATGATGGCACGAGGCGCTGTAAATGTGGATGCGCTGATCAGCGCCACTGCGCCGCTTTCGGAGGGAGCATCGTGGTTTCAACGGTTGTATGACCGTGAACCGGGATTAATGAAAGTAATTCTGAAACCATAGATAATACCTGAAATATGCTGCACACAATGATGTCAATTCACTATACGAGGTGATCAATTATGACTGCGGAAAAAGAACAATCGCGACGAACATTTCTGAAAACGACAGTCAGAACTGCCGGAGCTTTTGCAGCTATGCCGTATTTTGTTCCGGCATCCGCATGGGGCGCCAACGGTCAGGTTACACCGGGAAACCGTGTAACTGTGGGTTTTATAGGTACCGGCGGTCAGGGTTCGTTCCTCCTGGGTAAATTTCTTGCTATCGATGATGTACAGGTGCTTGCGGTTTGTGATGCTGACACACAGCGCCGCAATAAAGCTAAAAACACAGTGGAGAGTTACTATTCGGAACATGCTTCCACAGGTAGTTATAAAAGGTGTGATGACTACAAAGATTTTCGTGACCTGCTTGCCCGTGAAGATATAGACGCTGTCGTGATAGCCACTCCCGATAACTGGCATGCGATAATGGCTGTTCAGGCGGCACAGGCAGGCAAGGATATCTATGGCGAAAAACCGCTGGCGCTGACGGTACAAGAGGGCCGGGCAATCTGCAACGCTGTGAAGCGATACGAGCGTGTTTTTCAAACCGGCAGTCACCGCCGCTCCGTGGAGCGTTTCCGCGCAGGTTGTGAACTGGTTCGGAACGGATACATCGGTAAGCTTCACACCATCCATACCTCGGTACCATCGGGCTCGGTCATCGATCCACAGCCGGAAATGCCTATCCCTGAAGGATTTGATTACAATATGTGGCTGGGGCCGGCCCCCTGGCAGCCATTCACAGAGTTACGGTGGAATCCGAGGCCGAGTTTTATCCTTGATTACGGAAACGGTATGATTACCGACCTTGGGACGCATTTTAACGATATCGCCCAGTGGGGGCACGGAACCGAATATACCGGCCCGGTGACAATCGACGGCAAGGGTGAGTTCCCGCGAAGCGGACTCTATGACACCGTGGTGCATCTTCGTATCGAATATGAATTTGCCGACGGGGTAAGAATGATATGTGTGGATAAATACCCCAAGCCATTGATCAGCGCCCGGTTCGAGGGAACAGAGGGCTGGATCGATATAGGTTACGATGAAACTACCACCGAACCTGAATCGCTCAGGAGTGTTATAATCGGAAGGGACGGCATTCATCTGTACAGGTCACTCGACCACCACCGCACTTTTATCAAATGCGTCAAATCACGGGAAGAAACTGCAGCACCGGCAGAGGTCGGGCACCGGTCTGCCACTTTGTGCATTCTGGGGAATATTTCGATGCGACTGGGGCGAAAATTGTATTGGGTCCCTGAACACGAGACATTTCTCAATGATGATGAAGCAAACAGGATGTTGTTCAGGTCAATGCGCTCACCCTGGTTTGTCTGAATTTAGTGAAAAAAACACTTGTTGGTTTTTTTATAAAAAAAGGAAGGAATTTCAACGATGAATTTGGAAGGAAAGGCAGTACTGGTTACCGGCGGGACAAAAGGTATCGGGGCAGCTACGGCACTTGAGTTTGCAAAAAACGGCGCTGATGTGGCAATTCTCGGCAGATATGATGATGACGAAGCAAAAAAGGTGAAAGCAGCCATTGAAAAATTAGACCGAACATGTGTGATGATTGTCGCAGATATGGGAAAGCCGGAAGATGCGACTCGGGCTGTGGGTGAAACAATTAAAGGGCTCGGGGGGATCGATGTAATCATCCATAATGCAGGTGGCGGTTTTCCGGCCGGAATATTGGAAGTAACACCGGAAGAATGGTACCGTGCGTTCGATGTACATGTTCATGCAGCGTTCTTTCTCTGCCGTGCGGCGCTCCCTCACATGAAGAAAAAGGGCGAGGGTGCGATAGTGATGATGTCATCTGTAGCCGGGATTCAGGCTGGGCCGGGCTCAATTACCTATGGTGTTGTCAAGGGAGCTATTCCACAGTTTACCCGGTCACTGGCCCGCGAACTTGGAGATTTCAATATTCGTGTCAACTGTGTTGCACCGGGTATCATACGAACCCGGTTCCATGAAAAAATGACACCCGAAGCAAAAAAACACAATATCGATAATCGTATCCCGCTACACCGTGAAGGCACTGCGCAGGATGTTGCAGAGACCGTCGTTTTCCTCGCTAAGAATGATTTCATTACCGGTGAACTGGTCGTTATCGATGGTGGCATGACCATGCGTATCGGGTAAAATTGAAATGAAGTTGAAGTTCATCTATTTTTAACTATTAAATACTGGGTAACAGTATATTGCAGTACTCTTCAATTTGATATCAAGAGCCCCTCGACGCGAGGGGCTCTTTCTGCATTTTTATTCTTTTTTATTAGTTGTTTTTTCCGAATAAATTATAAACACTCGGGACGTGGACGCCTGTGTTTTTCAAAATACTCTTCTTTTCTTCCGAGAATCATATACATGGACGGTACAACCACAAGAGTGAGGATAGTTGCTACTGTCAGACCATAAATAACTGCTATAGCCATCGGCGCCCACCATTGCGATGACGAACCGCCGGCGGTAAACCTGAGAGTGTGAACATTGAATGACCATCCGGTTGCAAGCGGTACCAATCCGACAATTGTGGTAATAGCCGTGAGGATCACCGGTCTGAAACGTGTCTTTCCGGCTTCGATAATAGCTTCCATTTTTGATTTACCCCAACTGCGGAGCTTCATGGTATAATCGAGCAGCACGATGGCATTATTCACCACGACACCGGCAAGACTTATCACACCTACGCCTGTCATAATGATCCCGAACGGCATATCGGAAATGAGCAGGCCCCAAAGTACACCTATAACCGATAATATCACGCTCGAAAGTATGATAAACGGCAGAACGATCGAATCGAATTGACTGACAAGCACCATAGCGATGAGAAACAGGGCTGTCATGAGCGCTTTACTCAAAAATTCAGAGGCTTCCTGAGATGCTTCGTCTTCTCCGCGGTATGTTAAATTATAACCGCCAGGCAATTTATAATTCGTAAGTTTCGTTTTAACATCATTGAGAACATCATTGGCAAGCCTGCCGTGGTTACTTCCTGTTATGGTAACAACACGTTTAAGGTCGGTACGGCGTATGGTGCCGAATCCGGCGGCTGTTTCAATAGTTGACACGCTCGATAACGGTATCTGACGGCCTTCTTTGAAAATATAGATTTTATCGAGGTCCGGAACTGAATTACGGTCCTGTTTGGCGAAACGGACAGTAATGTCATAATCATCTTCCTCAACACGGAAATCGCCGGTATCATAACCGGTGATAGCGTTACGTACCGCCATTGCGATATCAAATGTTTTAACATCCAGTATTGCTGCTTTTTCACGATCCACCTGAACTCTGATTTCAGGTTTCGAGCTTTCAAAATCATCCTTAAGATCAACCAATCCGGGAATATCCTTAATAGTGTCACGAATGTTCTTCGATATTTCGCCAAGAAGCAGAAAATCGTCGCCGGCAATCTGAACTTCAACCGGTTCTCCTACCGGCGGACCGTTTTCCTCTTTGTCGAGTTCAACTTCCGCACCCGTGATATATTTAATTTTTTCTTTCGACTCCTCGAACGTTTTTAATGATGGCTGACTGCGTTTCTCAAAATCGACAAAATCCATATAAAGACGTGCTTCGTTCGGCGTGTCATACCCACCTCCAAGTCCTGACGAACTGGTCGAAACACCAACATTGGTGAGGATTTCATTTATATCCGGAAATTCAGCGGCAGTTTTTTCGAGCTGTTTTGCTATTTCGTCGGTGGCATCCAGCCGCATGCCAACGGGCCCTTTAATATCGATGAACATCGAGTCCGGATCTGTATTGGGAAATAATTCGACTCCATGACCAAATACCCCATACGCTGCAACAGTTATAATAAATACTAATACTGCCAGCGATAGCGTTGTTTTAGGGAAAGTGACGGCTTTTATAAGAAGCCATTCATATTTGCTTAACACTCTTTCAAAAAAGCCGGGTGACTTGGAATGTTCTTCGGTTTTTTGATCTTTTACTCTCATAAACCGGAAACAAAGCACCGGATTTATTATAATCGCCACGAAAAGCGAAGCGAGTAGCGTTATGATAACGGTTATCGGCAAATATTTCATGAATTCGCCCATAATCCCCGGCCAGAAAATCATGGGAGCAAACGCAACCACTGTGGTAAGCGTCGAAGCTGCCACAGCTACCGCGACCTCGTTCGTAGCTTCCTCAGACCCGTGTTCGGCGTCCTTTCCCATGTGACGGTGACGATATATGTTTTCAACGATAACTATTGCATTATCGACAAGCATACCAAGCGCCATTATAAGGCTGAACAGCACGATAAAATTCAACGTTATACCCATCAGACTCAGGACAATAAATGTAATCAACATACTCAGCGGTATGGCTGTCGCCACAAACAGGGCATTGGCAACACCTAAAAACAGAAATATACAGAGCATTACAAGCACAAATCCGCTGATGATGTTATTCTCAAGATCCTCCACCATAATTCGAATAAACTTTGATATGTCATTCTGTATTGATATATGTGTTCCTTTTGGCAGTAACGGTTCGCTTTCTTTTAATATTTCTTTCACAGTATCGGCTATATAGACGATGTTTTCACCGGCCCGTTTGGTTATACCGATTGAAATTGATGGTTTACCATTGATACGGGCAATCGTTGTCCGGTCTTTGAATCCATATTCGACATTCGCAATGTCACGTATGTATACCGGGCCATCCGGTGTAGCGGTAACAACAAGATCACCAAATGTGTACGGATTCTTGATTTCACCCGGAACACGGACGGTATATGACATGTTGCCAATATCCATAGTACCGCCGGGAATAGTAACATTCTCGTTCATTATTGCCCCGGTCACATCGAACATCCCAAGGTTGTAATCCTTGAGGCGTTTCGGATCGACATTGATCTGAACCTCACGTTCCAGGTCGCCGGTTACCTTGGCTTCGAGAACACCCTGAATGGTCTCGAAGTCATCGGAGAGGTCGTCCGCAACTTTTTTGAGTTTAACCAGATCATAATCCGCAGTGAGTACGACATTCATGATCGGCATGTTCTCAAAATCAATTTCGGTTACGACAGGATCCTCTGCTTCATCGGGAAGATCGGGTTTGGCGGTATCGACTTTATCCTTGACACGCTGAAGTGCAAAATCAAGATCGACATCCGGTTCAAATTCTACTGCGATAACGGAGAAACTTTCCGATGAACTTGATGTTATCTCTTTGACATCCTTGATATTTTTAAGTTCCTGTTCAATTTCTCGCGTTATGAGGGTTTCGATATCTTCCGGAGAAACTCCCGGATAGATAGTTGTTATTATCATATATGGTATTTTAACATCCGGAGCAGCTTCTCTTGGAAGAGAAAAATAGCTGATAAGGCCCGTAATTGTCAAAAAAACGATAATAACAAAGACTGTGGTATATTTCCTTATGGCATATCCGGTTATACTCATTGTACAGTTCCTTCCCCCAAATCTGCGATGTATTCACCCGTAACATTGATTTTCTCTCCGGTTACGAGATCCTGCTGGCCTTTAACTATAACGCGGTCGCCGGGATTAATTCCATTAATGATACGTATCATGGTATCGTTGGCTGAGCCAATCTGAACTGTTCTTTCTTCAGCAGTTTTATCATCACGGGCGACGAAAACACTGCGGCCTTTTTGTGATTCAACAAGAGCATTCAACGGTATCATTATCGCATTCGCATGAATCTGCCTTAAAATCTGTGCGTTACCCATAGTTCCCGCTCTGATAAGGCCTTCACTGTTATGTATATTAATTTCAGCGAGGAATGTTCTGACCGATGTGCTTGCTTCAGGCGAAATATAATTTATACGACCATTAAAAACCTTCTCCGGAATTGCGTCCAACCTGATGGATACGGTATTACCCTCTTTAAAAAGCACAATGTGTTTTTCCGGAATTCCGGCCTGAACTTTTACCTGGCTCATATCGATAATCCTGAATGCGGGAGAACCCGGACTCAGTATATCGCCAACTTCCACATTTTTCACCGTTACAAGTCCGGCAAACGGGGCTTTCAGCGTTGAATCCTCAAACTGCTTCTTTGCCATATCGAATGAGCTTTGAGCTGTTGCAAGCTGTAGTTTTGCACCGTCGTACTGTGCTTCGGTGATTGTGCCGTCATTTAAGAGTTTTGTGCTCCGTTCAAATTCGGTTTTCTGGTAATCGAGATTTGCCTTCGCCTGATCATATACGGCTTTAAGAAGCACATCATCGGTTTCAAGAAGTGTCATGCCATTTGAAACACGGTCACCTTTATCAACATAAATTTTTGTGACTTTTCCGCCGGATGTAAGACCGAGATTGACTTCTTTGTTCGGCTTTACCACCACAGGCAGGGTTATATAATCCTCAAATGAGGATGATACTACAGTGTAAATCTCAACATTGGTTACTTTTGTGAAATTTGTTTCCGTTTCGATATTTACAGCGCTATCGGTATTGATATTAGCCTGCTGACTTTCTTTACCACAACCGGCTGATAAAATCAATAGCAATACCACAAGAAACATCCCATTGAATAAAACTTTTTTCATTTTTTTATTCCCTTTCTTATGAGTCGGTATCAAGAATTCCTAAATTTCTCTTGAGCATTATTTCCGCAATTGTTCCTTCATAGAGGGCAGCAACCATATTTGTACGGGCTACTTCCAGTGCAAGCTGGGCATCCAGTACTTCAAGCTGGGTAGCTTTACCGTTTTTATAAAGAGATTCCGCCATTTCCAGCGCTTTTCCCGCTTCCTCCACATTCATGCGCTGGCTTTCTATGGTTTTGACAGCCTTGCGAAGGTTTAAAACACTCTCCTGAACTTCTATCAGCACAGCATCATGAGTCTTTTTGTAATCTGTTTTCGCTTTGTAGTAATCTGTTTTGGCCTGTTTGTATTTCGAATAATTCTTTAAACCGCTGAAAATCGGGAATGACAGTGTAACACTTGCTGTCCAGTAACGGTTCCAGTCTTCTGCCTCATATCTGAAAATATCAAAATTACCGGCGTAAGCAAATGTCGACCCGGCGGTCAGTGTCGGTAAAAAATCCCCCTTTGCGATATTTATTGCCTTGTCATAAAGGTCGACACTATATTCGCTGACTTTAAGGTCGGGACGACTCTCCAGAGCGGTTTCAAATGAAGCGATAGCAAAAAGTGTCGTGTCGGGCTCAGAAAAAGAACCCGAAACGCTTAACGGATCATCGGGAGATACCCCCATAACCTCTTTTAGCTTGAGCTGTGCCACTGTTACCTGGTTTTCGGCTGCCAGCAGATCAGGTTTCATATTAGACACCTGGACACGGGCACGAAGAAGATCGTATTCGGTTGCACTTCCTGCATCGTGCAATGTCTTCACATTATTCAGATGTTTTTCCGCCTGAGCAAGAGACTCTCTATTTATTGAAAGCATTTCTTCGGCAAGTAATACAGAATTAAATGCCTGAACGACTCCGGCAACAACATTCTGCTTCACAGTCAGAAGTGTTTTCTCAGAAATATTTTTATAAATTTTTGCCGCTTTCAATGCTGTGCCCACTTTCCCGCCTACATAGATAGGTTGAGTCAATGTAGCCCCGAGATTCATAGTATTATCAGTTCCTACTTTCAGACGGTTTTTCTGTAATACACCATCGCTGTCCGGAAACGATATTACGAAAACCATCGGTTTAAGGTTACGCTCATAATTCCAGTTGCCGTTGATCTGCGGGAAAGCAGCCGATGCCGCTTCGGTTATTTGAAAATCAGCTTTAATTCTTTCTTCCTGCGCATTTGAAATTTCCCTGTTGTTCTCCAGTGATATTGAAATCGCACGTTCCATGGTCAGGTTTAAAAACTTGTCGGTCTGAGCCATTCCTGCGTGCGGGAATAAACTGATAAGAAGAAAAACAACGATACCGAGCAGTTTATTGCTCACTGCCAACCTCCTTTTTCCGGGCTATTCCGTTGAAAAGCATATCAATAAAAATATCTATTTTACTATATAAATCCTGCTCTGTGGTGCACTCCCACCTCGAAAACATCATATTCTCGCTTGCCCCATGAATCATACCGTAAATGGATCTTGAATCCAGGTTTCTTAATTCGCCCTGCTTAATTGCGCCATCAATACGATTTATTACTTTCTGATCATGTTCTTCATGAGCTGAGCAAAATTCACGTGCTTTATCCGGCGAAAGAGACCTGAAAAAAGCCGCATGCTGCACAATAAAAATCTGTAAGAATTCTTTGTCAGAGAAAGAAAATGATGCTAATTTTTGAAGAAATAGACGTAATTCTTCTTTAAATGGAATTCCTTCATTAAGAATTTCTTCAACAAATTCATCTATCTTGGATGTTTTTTCTTTCATAATGGTATAGAGCAAATCTTCCTTGTTATTGAAATACAAGTAAAGAGCGCCTTTTGAAAATTCTGCCTCCTGTGCTATTTCATCGAGTGTGGCGTTAAAAAAGCCTTTTTTTGCAAAAACACGGGTTGCTGCATCGAGAATATCCTGTCGATGGGCTAATTTTTCCCGTTCCCGACGTGAAAGAATTTCATGATTTTGATCTTTATCTAAAGAAAATTCCGCCATAATACCTCCGATATGTTTTCAGCCATATGCAATGATAAATTAAAAATAACCAGTCATTTATATAGCTATAATAATAAAATAATAACTGACTGGTTAGTCATAATATATACTGGTTAGTTATTATATGCAAGCTATTTTTTATCCATAGTAAAAAAACATTAATAAATCTTATTTGGACTGGTCAAATTCAATAAATACGACGGATATTTATCTCTATTATGGTGTATGACTGTTTTTGAAGAAAAATAATTCCATAAATTTTGAAATAGTTGGAGTAACAGTTAACTTTCGATTTAGTCTTGACCTGCCCGTATATTATGAGTACAATATGTCGGGTGGAATTATTCAATCGATTTTTTTCAGAAGGGTATTGACTCATGAAAACAAAATCATTCAAGGGAATGAAATGCCGAAGAATGGGAAATTCCGGGCTGTGGGTTTCGGAGATTGGGTTGGGAACATGGAAATGGGGTGACCCGAGCTATGACGGTTCACGTGTTGGCGACCATCAAGGATTCGACATACTGGACCGTGCTCTCGAACTCGGAATTATTCACTGGGATACCGCGAACTCCTATAATATTGCATCGGGCAATTCGGAACGTTTACTTGGGCGCTATTTTGCTTGCCGTCCGTCATCCGCTCGTGACCAGGTTGTTCTCGCCACAAAAATTACCAATTCAGCACGTGAAGAACATGAAATGGAACGTGAATTTTCACCTAATGAGCGGGGTTCATCACGAAAATATATCATGCAGGAAACCGAACGCTGCCTCGACCGTCTTCAAACCGATCGCATCGATATACTTTATATACACTCCCCGTCAATCATGGAAGACGGTTCATGGGAAACTCCTCTCGAGGAAACGTATGGGGCTTTAAACGATCTCATCAGTTTGGGCATGGTCAATTATATTGCCGTTTCAAATCGTACCGCCAAACAGCTTGAAGAAGAAATTGCCGCTCTTGCCGGAGTTGCTACCAATACTTCGAGACGTATCATAGCGGTTCAGAACTGGTACAATCTTGCAGAGCGAAACAAAGTAACCACCGAGGGTAAAGACAGATTGGAGGGAGACGAAAAAGCATTTCTCGATTTTGTCGCACGGAAAAACATCGGACTTATACCTTTCTTCCCGCTTGCGAGCGGTCTTTTGACCGGACGGTATCGCAGAGACAGCATCGACACATCCGGCCGTATCGTTACAGACGGTGATATGTGGAAAGAAATGTTTCTCACCGACCGCAATTTTGATCTTATCGAGGGGCTCGATACCATAGCGAAGCGTAAAGGGTGCTCGATAGCTCAGCTTGCAATCGCCTGGCTTTTATCACATGAGGTCGTTTCATCGGTTATTGCCGGAGTCACCAAACTCGAACAACTCGAAGACAATGCAAAAGCATCTTCTGTCGAACTCATGGAATCGGACATGAGAGAGATAGATGAATTAACCGTATGATTATAAGCAAGGGCAGATTTTATTAATCTGCCCTTGTATGAAAGAATACATCGTATGTTATGAAGAAAAAGTACTATTTACGTTATGGAATTAACATAAATCGGGGTAATATTTCTCACTGATTGGAATTCTGCTGCTGTTTTTGACGGGTTTCCCATTCCTTTTCGATTTCGATTTCTTCGAGTTTCTGATTGATTACTCCAATGAAATGTTCGGCATACGCCTTGGTCTCGATATTTTTTGCTGCGATATTATAATCATCGAGAGCTTCCTGATATTGTCCTTTGAGTCTTTTGTAATCTGCAACTATAACACGGGCTCTCGCATGATTTTGGTTTTTCCCGAGAATCTCGATTGCCGCTTTGTAAGCGTCTTCCATCCTGCCGAGTTCTGACAGGGTCTGGGCACGGTAATACATATATTTAATATCGCCTGGTTTCAGTTCGAGCGCTTTTTCATATGCGGAGAGTGCATCCTCTATGTTTTTCTGCTGGCGGTAAACAAAAGCAAGGGTTTCGTAAACCGTCTCCTGTTTGGGATCGATTTCTATGGATTTTTTGAGTTGAGATATGGCTTCGTCATACTTCTGAAGTTTGATCAGCACGCGGGCTTTACCCCAATAGAGATAATAGTCATCGGGTGTTGTGGCAATGCTCTTGTCATAGGCGTTAATAGCTTTCTCGTCCTCATCAATTCTGGCAAGTGTGGACGGATACAACCTGAGCGCTTTCGTATGCCCCGGATCTTTATCGAGCGTCAATCCGAACTTTTCTGCAGCCCCTTTGTATTTGCCTTGTTTATTCAGTGCGAGACCGTGGGCAAACAATGCTGATATGTTACGGTCATCGAGTTCATAAGCTTTCTGAAAATATCGTATGGAATCGTCATATTTACCCTCGCTGTAATATTTCAAACCCTCTTTGTATGCGGTTCCGGACTCTTCATTGACGACAACCTCGGCATCCTGCGCGAATACAGCGCAAATCGACGTTAATATGATACAGATGATCAGCAAAAAGTATTTCATTCTAAAACCTCAATTCTATTCAAGCACAAACCTGAAAGGCATTTGTACCCAGCAGGAAACCGGCAGGTCATTCTGTTTGGCCGGTTTGAATTTTGTTGCAAACGCTGCATTTGTGGCAGCTTCATGGAGCGCAGCCGGCCCTTTCAGAACTTCGACTTTTTCCACGTTCCCGGTTTTGCCCACTAATGCCCTGACAAATACCGTACCCTCTATTCCTGCGTTTTGAGCTGACTTAGGGTAATCGGGAACCACAGTATTGATCTTTTCCGGTTGAACCTCGACAGCATAAAATTCGAACACTTCCTCTTCGACAGTTTCAACCTCAGCCTCGACATTGGGAATATCAACCATCGGAGCGACTTCCACAGTCGAAGTATCAAGATCGAGATCTGTGCTTTCAATGGTAACATCATCAGGCATAATGTCATCCTCGACTTCGAGCGGTATGGCGAGCTTGGGGGCGGGAGCGCGAACCTGGTGACGGGTCTCGGGAATATTCTCGAGCTGAATGATTACCGGAGGAGGTTCGATCTTTTTTTCGAGCGTCCGTACCTGTATTAAAGGCATATGAACACCGACAGCCACAGTCAAAATAGAGAAAAACATACAGACGGCAAAGATCTTCGGTGATTTTCTATGTAAGTCAGCTTGTGGTGTCTTGAATCCTACAATAGATGCAGTCATTATTCTCTCTTTGCTATAAATGACACTCTCAGCGCCTGTGCGCGTTTCAGTTCTTCGATGACTCCCGATACCATCCGGTAAGGTGTATTACTGTCAGATTTGACAAGCACCACAACGCGGGGATTTGCTTCAAGTTTCTGTCGGACAATACCCGCTACACCTGATAATTCGGTTTCGAACTCATCCACCATAACCCGTCCCTGAGGATTTACCCAGACGCTTACGATATTACGTCGGCTTTTCATCGGATCGATACGTTCGGCACGCGGCAGGTTCACGGGAAATCCGCGGTAAACGACAAATACAGTAGTAACCATGAAGAATATTATCAGCAGAAACGATATATCCGCCATAGTACCGGTTGGGATTTCCTGGTTTATTTTTTTACGTTTTTTGAATCGTGATTTCATCGATTCCTCTTAACTATTACACATTTAAAAATCAGGCTCGGCTATTGAAATTTTATCGTTGCCTGCTTTTTTTATTTCATCCACAACATCGACAAATAATTCGTATCGTGCTTCCGGAGCAGTCTTAATCGACACAATAAGATTGGGATTATCCTCGGTCATCTGCTTGACTCTGCCACCCATCTGGGCAAGAGATACCAGTTCCTGATCATGCATTATTTCCCCGGCGGCATTTATCCATACTTTGGTAATGTTACGGCTTGGCACTCTCGTCGCCGAACCTATCGGCGGAAGGGTCAAACCGAGACCTTTGTCATGAGACATCGATGTCGTCACCAGGAAAAACACAATCAGCAGAAACGCAATGTCTGCCATTGTTGATGTTGGTATTGCAGCAGAAGCCCGTGCTCTTTTTACGATAGCCATACTCAAACCGCCTTACGAGGAAGTTTTATCATAACCGAGATCAACGAGCGTATCGATAAATCTGCTGGCATTTTCTTCCATACTGACTACAACACGGTCAATAAGATATACACAGAGATTGTAGGCAAGCTGTATAGGTATAGCTACGAGCAAACCTCCTGCAGTCGTTATCAACGCAATCGATATACCGGTTGCAACAATCGAAGGCTCGACATCACCTTGCGCAGCGATATCTTTAAACGCTTTTATCATACCGACAATGGTTCCGAAAAATCCGATCATCGGTGCGATGTTCGCTATTGTCGCAAGCCATACAAGACCGTTTTCAAGAAATGCCATCTCGACGGAACCTGCGCTTTCCACAGCCTTTTCCACGTGGTCGATACCTCGATTGACACGCGAAAGTCCCGCATGGACAATCGTAGCCACCGGGCCGGGTGTTCTGGAACAGATTTCCGAAGCTTTCTCAATTCCCTTCTCACCTTCCTGAAGGGCGGCATAAACTTTATTGTACAGCGATTTCGTATTAATCATTGCGAGAAAAATAACGATAAGTCGCCATAACGTAATCGCAAGCCCGATAACAAATAATCCGACAAGCGTCCACATAATCGGCGGTCCGCCATCGTTAATGTACTGCATAAGGTTTTCCATAATTGATCTCCGTTACATATTGTGTTTATTATTAATTTCCGCGGCTGAAAAAATCCTTTTCTGCTTTTTCTTCAGCGGTTTCGGGTTTCTCAATCTGATAAATAAGGCTTTGTGCGCTTGACTTGTATCGTTCGTCATTGAGTGCAATGCGAAATTCTGCCAGAGCCTTCTCATTATCTCCGTTAGTCCGGAAATGCTCCCCCATTAAAATTCTTAAACGTCCATCCTTCGGGTCGATTTTTATTCCTTTTTTAACGTAAGCGATACTTTGGTCCATTAGACCTTCGGAATACAGCATTTTTGCCAGTTCACCCAGCACTTCCACGTTCTCGGAAGCAAGCTCGTGATGACGTTCCAGAGCCCATAAAAGCCCGTTTTCGTCTGATTGGTCACGATACAGATTTTCTAAAGTTTCAACCACCGTTATGTTTGCAGCTTCGGATTCCGCAAGTTTCCGGTAATGATTAATTGCCCCCTGAGTATCTCCCATGTCGAGGCGGGTGCTTGCAGCAATCTTTAGAGCATTCACATCATCCGGATTATCACCGAGAGCAGATTCGACGTATGAATTTGCGCGTTCCGTATTTCCAAGATTCAGTGCAATTTTGGCTGCTCGTATTTTGTGTTCGAACGTGCCGGTTCCGGTCTCAAAGAGTTTATCATAGGAAGCAAGAGCTTCTTCTTCCATCCCAAGATACTCTTTAATGCCTGTTATAACACTTAGAAATTCACTCTTCTCCGGTTTAAGTTCATACATGCATTCATACATCACCAGCGCCGAATCAAAAACCGATTCCTGATAATATAGCTTCGCAAGCATCGCAGCGGAACTGTAATGTTCGGGATTCAGATTGAAAGCCTGTAAAAATCTTCTGCGGGCTTCCAGCTCTTTACCCATTGTCATGAGCATATCAGCGTATGAATAGTAAACCTGATAAACTGATGCGTCCAATGCAAGTGATTTTTCATATTGTTTTTCCGCTTCTTCGTAATTTTTGCTTTTTTTATTTTGTACCGCAAAACTAAAATGTTGTTTAGCCTGAGACTTACTTTCCTCGGACACCGTCTGTGCAGAGGCTGTTATATAAAAAATAACATTAAAAATAAAAACTAACACGAGCTTAACATTGTGATTCATCATGGTTAGCATCTCCCGTAATATATTGTCATTCAATCTGTTATGCAATATAATTCTGCAAAATACCTTGGGCATTCTTTTAAATGTGGCGTAAAATTACACTATTTTTGTTAAGAATTCATGAGCATCGTATTAGTAATATCTTCAGGTGTCACGATTTATAAGCGTGGGGAAAAGTGAGATTTTTGTTCAACAATATAGATCACCATGTCATTTCCGCTGCGAAACTGTGCATCACAGCAAAATTGAAATCCCCCTTTTTATCCATTTTCCGTAGTAGTTACTTTTACGAAGGACGAAAAGGGAACATTTCCCCGTCTTTCCATTACTCCCGAATAATGAATTGTCGATTCTTTTTACCTTTCTTAATTAGGAGGGATAATTTTTTATATGTTTTTCACCACGCTTTTAAATAACATATACTTAAAACAAAATTTACCGTATTTTCAAAATCTATCAATCTTTATACTCAAACCTGAACGGGATGATTACCCAGCACGAAACAGGTCTGTCATTTATTTTTGCCGGTTTGAACTTAACGGCGCTTGCGGCGCTTAAGGAGCTTTTATGAAACACCGTCGGCCCCTTTACTATTGATAAAGAGTCTACATCACCCTTGATGTTAACCAGTACCTTTACAAAAACCGTTCCCTGTACATGCGAATCCCGGGCTTCTTTGGGATATTCGGGAACAACCGCATGTACTATCTCCGGCTCTTCTTCAACCGCAAACACATCGAATATTTCTTCCTCCTCTTCGGCGACTTCTATTTCAGGCTCGTCTACCTCAATCATCGGCGAAGGAGTCTTTACCGCTGCATCAAGAAATAAATTAGTACTCTCTATTGTAATATCATCTGGCATCATCTCATCATCGACTTCGAGCGGTATGGAAAGGATTGGTGCGGGGGCTCTGACCTGATGATGCGTTTCCGGTATGTTTTCAAGATGTATTATTACCGGATCGATTTTTATATTTTCTGAGTTGCTTTCGTGTTTCGGCAGCGGTATATAGAGCATTATCACTGTAAAAACAACACTGGCAAACGAGCATAGCATAAAAAATCCCGGCGATTTACGGTGTAAATCAGCTTCCGGCGTTTTAAATCCAACAGTTGATGGTTTCATAAAAATACCTTCCGATACTGCAACATTTTTTGCGGCAGGGTATTATGATATTTGTATTCGGGGAGGCGTATCATATTTATCATATATACAAATCCATAATCCCCTGCAACATTTGTATTACATCACCGGCTTTTATCAGTTACCTCTTCTTCAAGCTCAATCGGTTCTTCTGTAATATTTCTGCTTAATATCAGGTATGAACCTGAATTCAGTTTTTAGAATCCGACTTCCAAACCTGCATAATACATGCGGGGATTCATCGGCCCGTACATATAGCCTGCGTCGCGATCTATACCTTTATCCAGGTCTTCCTGATATTCATCCGTGATGTTTTTCACTCCGATGTTTAACTTCTGCCACCCTTTCACCTCACCGAGAAATGCAACCTTAAAACTTAATCCCAGATCGAGCGAAAAGAATGCGTCGGTAGTTTCAAGAATATCATCGGCGATATATCCGGCATAATGCGGAACCTTCATTTTGCCGGTGTAGTTAATTCCGCCGAACACCGACAGTCTTTCAATCGGATCGAAGTATGCAACGATATTACCATATTGTTCGGGTGTCTTGAAAATACGTGTCGATCCAAAATCCTCTTCCTCCGAATCAAGTTCATCTGTCTGAAGTGTCAGGCTGCCCTGCAATTCAAGCGGTTTTACTGGCTTGTAACCCACCTGAATTTCAACGCCGGAGACCGTCAGACCGTCGCCATTGATTCGCGTAAACTCCTGTTCTTCCGTAGATGGGTCGTCACGATCCACTACCTGAAACTGATCATCGAGCACGGTGTGGAATCCGGTAAGACCGATTTGGACAAATTGCGAATTGATTTCACGGCTCATCTCTATTGTACCTGAGTAGCTTATACTTTTTTCTTCAGTCAGGTCATCACTGTTGCGGATAATTTGTCCTTCACCATTAACCTGTGTGATATGGAGGTCTTCATCGAAAACCTGGGGGGCTTTGAATCCGGTAGAAACATTTCCCCGTAAACCGATATCTTCGCTCAATTCAATAAGTGCCGAAACTCTGGGACTGAAAATGGGATCGTCCAAAAGAGAATTTTTATCCACGCGGGCGCCGGCTACAATATGATATTTGTGCATAAAATCCAGTTCATCCTGAAGATATACGCCGTAATTATCATAATCGTCATCGATAATACGATTATAAGCTATCGCCTCGTCATACAGACTTTCGGTTTTATATGTTACGCCCGCTGTAATCAGATTAATGCCTGCATTGTAACTCGCTTTTGCTGAAAGATATTGCAGCGGATTATCGGTTCGCCCGTAAGCGTTTGGGTCTCTTCCGGCGCCGTAGTAGGTATTTCTTTCAGCGAGCGCGAACGAGTAATTACCCTCGACGTTCAATTGTGAACTCAAACTGTGCATGTATTTGAGATTGCCGCCCCATCGGTAGCTGTCGGCAGCCTCACTGATATCCGCATCATGGCTTGGGTAGGTGAATCGATTGCCGCCGCGACGTGCTTCCTGAATTCTATGCAGATTAAAAAGCAGTTCACCGGCATCGACAGGTTTGTAAAACATATTGACTCCGAGTGATGTCCCTTTACTTTTCCCAATGTCCGAAAATCCATCGTCATTTCTGTCATAGGGATTCTGCTCATGAGTACTACCATAGAGAAACATGCCGAAATTCATATCATCCGACACCATTTCGGAAATAAATCCGAATTCTTTTCGTATATGATTTTCACCCATTTTATAATTAAATGACGCGCTATTTCGGTCCACGGTTGGTTTTCTAAGTTTGATATCGACAACGCCGCCGATTGCATTGCCCCCATACAGAGCCGATCCGCCGCCTTTAACAACTTCAAGTTTATCTATCATTTGTTCCGGGAACTGCTGAAGACCATAGACACCCGCCATGGTCGACATCATGGGATCGCCGTTGATAAGTATCTGCGTATAGCTGCCTTCGAGCCCAAGCATTCTCAATTGGGTAAAACTACAGTTCTGGCAGTTGTTCTCGACCCATAAACCGGGAGTATACGAAAGCGCTTCGGCAAGATCCGGCGCCTGAACAGCTTCGATTAGTTTACGGGTTACAACTTCGGTTTTTACCGGTACATCCTCATATATTTTTTCAGTACCCGTTGCTGTCGAAACTATTTCTCCTGTCTGAAAAGGCGCTGTTTCAAGTTCAAAGTTAACTTCACCGCCGGAGGTCTGTTTTTTTTGGGGTTTGTAGCCGGTAAATACAACAACTATGGTACATTCTTCATCGGGTGCATTCTTTATTACATAGATGCCATACTCATTCGTCATGGCTCCGATTCGTGTGTTTTCAACTTTTACCACTGCGCCGGGAATACTTTCTCCCGAATCCTTATCGGTTACCATACCCCTTATTTCACCGGCAAAAACCTCACTGGCAGTAAGCATCATAAAAAGAATAGAGATATATACGATACACTTTATAGCGTGCATAATTTACTCCTCGCAATTACTTCTGTATATTTTCATTAATTGATGAATAATAAACAAATGAAGACATCACTACTTCAATAGCGATAAAAAACAGGTTAATACATGCTTTTTTGCTAACACATATTGTAGTGAAAACGATATAAACGAATTATTTTTTTTGATAATTATGGAACTATCGGGCGTATGGAGGAGCGCGCTGAGAAGTTAGATTAAAATACAGAGAAGAAACGGCAATTTCATTACTACTGTCAAGGAATCCCAATAAAGTCAGAATCCCAACAAACAGAAGGTAAACCATGAAAAGGTGGCCAAGTTCTGTCGATTGTATTGATTCACAGAGGGGGCACCATTCCGGATTTAATACGTTTTCTCCCAAATGCCCGTATTCGTAATCATACAAGATCACAAAGAGGGCAAGCAACGACATCAGGAGTATTAAAATTTTCCTGAATGTACTCATTTTCTGCCTTTCTGAAAAAAATTAACGTAAATAGAAAAGTTAGGCACTCCTAATATAGCTTTTCAGAATTATGTTGTCAAGCATAACATTTTGCCGGCGATCCCCATTTTTGAAAAATACGGATGAAAAAAGGGAAAAAGGTACAAGGGATAAGGGATAGGATTTTTGTAGGGGCAGACCCGTGTGTCTGCCCTGAAATTTTACCTGTATTATTGTTTGTCTGAGGTTACCGCAAAACCGGTATTACAATGCTTCTCTCAAATGTGCTTTTTCATGGCTGAAATATCACTGTAAAAATTGAAAATAGTTGATTATTAAAATTACTGCGTTCGGAGATTTACATGCTCCATGTCGGATCGATACGTCCCTCCGTCTCACGAAGAATGCCGAATAATTTATTCTGAAAACCCTGAACCATATTTTTCATGTCCGAATCCCTAATCTGATTCAATACATCACCTGCCTGGGTGGTTAGACGGACATCGCCGAGAAGGTTTGACATCTGATCCGGGTCTTTTTGCATGTCGTAGAGTTCATACAAATCCCAGATGCCCTGAAAACGCATAAAGCTGTACTGATCGGTTCTCAATCCAAGCACTGTCGGAGTCTGAGGAAATGCACGTTCCCAGAAGTATTCGTACAGAAATTCGGTTCGCCATGCGGTATTCTGCCGTCTGATGAGCGGCATAAATGAAAGACCATGCATGTTACCGGGAACCTGCACACCTGCGGCATCCAGAATTGTAGGAGCAATATCGATATTCAGTGTCATTCTCTCCTCGACAGCGCTGCCTTTTGTCAGTGCCGGGCAGTGAGCGATCATTGGCACCCTTATGGACGGTTCATACATGCAGCGTTTATCGATAAGGCCGTGTTCGCCGAACAGAAATCCGTTGTCGCCCATAAAGATTACAAGTGTATCCTCGGCAAGCCCTTGCTGTTCGAGAGTATCCATCAGGCGGCCGATGCTGTCATCCACCCCACACACTGTTTCGCAGTAATCACGGTAAAACTGGTCGAAATCGAAATCGTGGTTGTACATGCCGTCGACGCCGTGCCAACTGTCACGCTGCCTTCGTACCCAGTCCGGTTTGCCCCGGTAGTTCTCCTCAGTGTTGGCAAATGAAACCGGCTTGGGAACTTTAATGTTGTTGTATTTTCCTTTGTGACGCGGCGCAGGTTTGAACTCGTGATGAACGGCTTTATG
>JAFGMP010000257.1 GCA_016927495.1 Candidatus Latescibacterota bacterium
CATGTTTCCATCCAGTACCCACCGCTGGTACCAGGCCGATCCCAACGAGGAATACCTTCAGCCACATGACGATTGTAGTTATTCTCAATATCGGTCCATGCGGTGGATTTCTCAAAATTGGTAATACTGCTGCGGGAACAGTGACCACGGGAATCGTGGCATATGGTGCCTTGTATATTCTTGCAGTTTAGTGTTACACCCATCCCGTGTGTTTTGAATTTACTAATATTAAGTTGCCAGGTATTATCGGCATTAAACGGCCATATATAGGGAATTTTTTCAAAATAGACTCCGTCGGGGACATCCTTCCAAACCACTTTTTCTGGGGGTAAGTCATCTACCTTGGTCTCACGGGTGTCATTCATATGAGTACCGGTTCGTTCTGTCATTGAATCATAACCCATTGGCCCCCAATTACCGAGATGCCAGGTTTCAATTGACCATATATTATCAGCAGGGACACCAATATCTTTAATGCTCTCAATTACTCCTTCCACAAACCATGGATCGGTCACAATCCCCATGCGGTATTCTACCGCCTCGGCCTGTGGAAGATCCTTTGGGGTCTGATTAAATCCTACATTGGTTAAATTCGGTTTGATGGGAACCAGTGTCGCTATTGGAACACCGTTTTCTTTCGGTACTATCACAGTTTGTCCGAATTTATGTGCCGTATCTTTTATAGCATCATGGTTGGTCTTGGTGTCAACATTAGTTTTCATTATAAATACAGCATCCGGATGATTCTCGATAAATTCATGTATTCCGAAACGGGTCGTCGCTTCCTGTTTGCGGTTAGGGAGGGCATTAATAGTGCTGACGAGCCCCATACCTCCAGCAACAGATCCCGTTTTTAAAAAAGTTCGTCGATTAACCATGAAGTTTGTGTCTCCTTCCTGTAAAATATGAGTTTTCGAAAAGGCTTAAATAGGAACCGCCTGAGTATAAATTTAAATGTACATTGTTCTATTTAAACACTTCATTCTAAGAGTAGTTGCGTTAAGGGTATTTTTATTTCTATAATTTTCACCATACTCAAAATTTAAATTTCCAATATTTACTTGAAATATGTTTTGAGCCTTTCCAACTTACATAATAAAATCATCTCTTATAGGGCCTTTCCTCCTCCGGTACCGCGACAACATGGAGGTGTATAATATACGATAAGATTAAAACGGTAAATTATGTTACTTAATAAGCACAAGCTTTATTGTATCGTGATATCCCTCAGCAGTAAGACGTGCAAAATACAATCCGCTGGTAACATCTCGTCCGGTATAATCTTTCCCGTTCCATATTGCTGAATAGGTGCCCTTGGTATGTTTACCATCGGCAAGATGGCGTACTTTCCTGCCAAGAATGTCGTAGACCTCAAGAATTACCTCCGTATCTTTTGATACCATATAGCTTAGTGTCGTGCTTATGTTGAAAGGATTTGGTGTATTGAGTGCAAACGAGCAGGCTTTCGGTACCGATTCTTCAGTTGAGTCAGTGGTGGATGTTTGGACAAAGTTGTATAAGGTTAGCCTGAAATATATTACAGAGGTACCTCCGTTTGTCGAAAAAGCTCCATCGATAATACTGTCACGCGGTGTTCCCGACCGTGGTGTGGCAAGCCAGAAACCGGAATACTCTACCTGATGTCCCTGAAAATCTAATTCTAACGGTTCTCCGTACGATATACCGTTGTCGCCTGCGGGAAAAAGGAGCCCGGTTGAACTGAGCAGAAAGAACTGTCCCCGGTCATCCTGAAATATGTCACAGTATCCTTCGGCTCCGTCTGGCAGAAGCTCGTTATAAAGCATGTTACCTTCTTCAGAAAAAATGGCATGCTGCATACTATTTTTACTCTCTGTCGATGGACCGTAACGACGATAGATGATGTGCATCCTGCCGTCAGTATCTAGATATGCGTTATGATAGCCCATATAGCATTGAACCGATAGTTGTTCATCAGATGGCTCCTCGACAAGATATCCATATTCAGTGAGTTCCTCGTTGTATATATCGTTGGTATGCCAGTGCCGTATAGCGTTGAATACATAGCCGAACCCGCCGTCCGGTGCCTCGTAACCTAATCGTGACCAGGGTTCATCCCTATTGGAAACAATGGAAAGTTTACCATCTGGCAGGGGAAACACATACGAATAACAATACCGGTAGTCAAGACGGGTATAATGGTAGGTCCATTTATCGGTATCCTTCTCGTAGAAACTCCAGCGGAATTGTCCCTGAGATTCGTTTCCGCCACTGTTGGTCACACAGATATCCCCGTTTTCGCTTATTCCTGCAGCATAATAGATCACCGAATTTTTCGGTAGCCCGCCGATTGTTTGTTTCTTTAGGGTAATAGCCCCATTCTTTGGTTTGCCCGACCACATTACTGTTCCTGTTTCAGGCCAGCCGATAACATTGATTACACCATCAGGTGATGCAAGCAGGTGGACCGGGCTGTTACCACCTGAATCATCTGCGATAACTTTCCAGTTATCACCGTCCAGCCATGCAAGACGCCAGACTTTGGGGGCATCATTTTCACCGCCAAACATGTAAACAGCAAATACCCCATCTTCGGTCCGAACGATACGGCACTGGTGTCCCCCCCAGGAATTGCCCTGGTTTCCCGATGCCTCATTAGTAATCATGTTAATCCGCTCAAGGCCGAAATCGGCGCTCATTGCAACAGTATTAACATTGATAATAACCGTAAGAGTCATTATCATTACTACTTTCAAGAGAATCCTTTCCATTTTGATGCTCCAAAATAAAGGTATTCGTTTAAAACATAAATAACCGATAAAATTTATTGTATAGAAACATGACACAATACATTATAAGTTAGCAGGTATGTTTATCGCTATGTTTTTTATTCAATACGGAGCCTGTCAATAAAAAATATGAATTTGAAATTGTAATGTAGCTTTTGTTTGATAGTGGGGGAAAGGGGGAAGATTCAGGTGACCGTCCTATGGATTTATGATTATTTATCATCTGCTCTGCTACAAAGATAGCGTTTTATGCCTCACGTTTAGTGAGAACCTGAAAAATACCTGCCTCGAAAAAAGATCGTTCGATTTAGGTTTGTTTACGGGCTTTTTAGGGGTATATTTATGCCAATACTCGATGTTATAGTGTAATAAATTATATTGTTTTTTTTGTAAGAAATAATTGTATATAAGGAGAATTGAGATTTATATAAAATGCCCGAAGCATATCGCCCCAGTGGAGTTAGTCAGGGATTTTGTGGAGAGTAGCAATATGCTCCGAGCTATTTCATTAGACTAATGAGATAACAAAAGGTGCCAAGAATGATCATAATATTGAGAAACTGAGAATTTTAAACGACAAAAAAAATGTTGTCGATATACCAGAAATTCGGTACCCTAACCGGTATCCACTTCCCCCGTGATTTTAAATAAATACTTGAACACAAACACAATATATTC
>JAFGMP010000258.1 GCA_016927495.1 Candidatus Latescibacterota bacterium
ACCGATGACTGGCAGGTAACAACACTGCCGTTGGTGTCGGATCATCTGTGGTCACGGGCGACTGAATTTCTAATTAAAGGCCCGGAAGACCTCGATAAACTTAGTTATATTTTACACGATCCTTTCAATGTCGATTTAACGGATTATTACGAGTCGATAGATACTGTCAAACGTTTTGCCGTGAAGCACGATGTGCTTATAGAGGGTGATGTAAACGCCGTATCGAATATTGCCCTGAATCTGCGTGGAGCGACCAATTTTATGTGTGATACTGTCGAAAATCCCGGATTTGCAGAGGAGCTTATGGATATAATCGAGGCCTGGAATATGCGGCGACTTGAACTGATACTCGACATCGGGGTGGATACGGTTTACCATACCGCATGTTACGAAACCACCGCTTTCTGGTCACCGGAGATGTACCGGAGATTTTTTAAACCGCGTATTCAAAGAAAACTCGATTTAATTCATCAGACCGGAGCCAAACTGCATTATTATATGGATCTGGGCGTTATGCCGCTCATACACGATTTCAGAGACATGGGGATAGACATACTCTCGACAATCGATCCGCCGCCGCAGGGTGATGCCGATATCGAATTGATCAAACGTGAAGCGGGAGACAGAATCTGCCTGTGGGGAGGCGTCGATTCACCTAAGACAATAGAGCGAGGCACTCCGGAACAGGTACAAGAGGAGGTCAAACGTGCAATTTCGATTGCCGCTCCCGGAGGAGGATTTGTGCTATCGACTGCTGATTCGATCTGGAATAAAGATGTATATGATAATGTAATGGAATTCATTAAAGCGGGGCATGAATACGGAAAATATCCGATTTCTTTATGACAACAAAAAAGGATTGCCAGATTTTTACAATTTTCAAGGAGGAAAGAAATATGAAGAGAAGTACCGGATTGTTATATTTGATAATATCTTGTTTATCGATATTGTCTGTGTTATTTATAACCGGTTGTTCAAATGAGAGTGGTGCTATGAAATCAGCAGAAGCACAAAATATGAACTATGATATCGGAAAACGACTTAAAGATCTGGGTATTGAACTGAGTACACCTCAGCCACCTGTGGCAAATTTTGTCAATTCGGTGCGCAGCGGGAATCTGGTTTTTCTCGCGGGGCATGGCCCTCAGAGGGCGGACGGCAGTTGGATGAAAGGAAAAGTCGGTCGGGATATGGATCTGGAAACAGGTAATCAGGCGGCACGATTAACTGCAATCAATTTGCTCTCTTCACTCAAGGCTGAAATTGGTGATCTGAATAAAGTCAAACGTGTAGTGAAAGTCCATGGGATGGTCAATTCCGATGAATCGTTTACCGATCAGCCCAAAGTGATGAACGGATGCTCCGACCTGCTTGTGGATGTTTTCGGTGAGAGGGGTAAACATGCCCGTGCAGCTGTCGGAATGGCTTCGCTGCCGTTCGGTATACCTGTGGAAATAGAAATGATTGTCGAGGTGGAAGAGTAAAATATTATATGGGCAGAGCCGGATGATTTGTTTCCGGTTTCTGCCCACATTACAAAGTAGCCGATTAATTGTAGCATTAATGTGGTACAGTGGTAAAACCACTGAAAAAAGTTGTGGTAGTAGTGACAACATATAAAAATACAGGCGGACAGGCAGGTGAATATCCGCCTGTATTTTTACTGCATTATTACCGGTTAATTCTTAACAGCAATAGTGTCAGATCCTGTAAATGATTCATTGGTTTTGTAGGAACCTGTCAGAGTCAGAGTTGCTTGTGGAGGAGTTACGATTGCCTCAACTGCTTCCTGAGTGAATTTGGCCACAAGGTTCCCTCTGTTATCGGGGAATACCGAAGAGGCAACAATACCATCCAACTCCACTGACGAACCGTCCACCGATGAATAAGCTATATCCGTATGAACGGTAACCCATTCACCCTGCAAACCGAGAACGAGTGTTTTCGGTGCGATAGTGATATTGATGGTACCGGATACTTCATCCGTGTCGGACTGGACATCTGCCGTACATATTCCTGTGCAATCGTTCGGGCATGTTCCTGTGCAATCGTTCGGACATGTTGAACCCTGATTCCTGCAACCAGCATATGAATTAATTACGGCAAACGTACCGATTACTATGAGAACTAACAGCATAATTGCGGTTTTTTTCATGTTGCCTGTTCCTCCGAAAATGTGTGTTCATGGTAAAAAAAACGTGAATCGATATCGATATGTTAAATAAAAGCAATGACCATGCCAAAACATTCCAAACATATCGGCGATGCTTGTAAGGTATTGAAAGATAATTCATTATGACTGAATATAGTTTATTTGGAAGGCGTTATATATTATATATGATATGGTCTGCCGGATTATTTGATGTGTATATATTCCGGGGATATTTTGGTATAAGTTATTGTTAATAATTAAGTAAGTCATATTACGACAAAAATGTCGAAAAACAACGAAAATGTCGAACATTGTTTTTTCTCAGTCATTGACGCCATACCTGTTCAGTGCTTCGATAATTTCCGTCTTTGAGGGTTTGGGTGTCGGATTGTCGAAATCCATACAGATAAGCGCTATACCTTCAGCGCTGCCGAGTTGTTCAATAATAGTATCAAGATCACCGATATCGCCGAAAATCTGAATGAGTTTGCCTGCATTGCGGATTTTACGGTATACATCGGGCCAATGGCGAATGCCGGGTGAACCGTCCCCGGGAATCCATTGTATGCCTTTGAGTTCGTCTATAGCGAGAAGTGAATCAAGATGAACCAGTTGGCCGGGACCATCGAGGTGATAGAATGCATTAGTTAGCCGTTTGCATGATGCGGTTAATTCGGGTTTAACGAATTCATCAAACATGTCGGGGCTTATCATATATGCGAAATCGCATTGTAACATATAATAGGGGTATTCGGAGAAGATTGGAGTCCATGCGGTACACCCATGGTTGGGCGGCCGTATCAGGGTGTCGAAAACTTCATAACAATTCCACCATTGTTCATGAGCCTCCCATGTTAGGCGTTTAATGTCGTCAGGATAGTCATACAGGTCAAGCAGAAGCTTTTCACCGGGACGGAAGCTGGCAAGCACATCGAGATTTCCCCCAAGATCGGTAATCGCAAGCTGAACCAGGCCCTCCCACCGTTCGACTCCCGCAGTATAGATATCTTTTACACGGTTATACCATCTGTTTTCAGGATCGGGTTGAAAGGTGATTTCAGAAACCGATTTGTCACTTACCGGATGGAACCAGCATGTTTCTTTACGTTGATCGAGTTGTGCTCCCAGAAATGCCGCTAAAACACCCGCTCCGAAGAATGGCATATAATGGGGGAAAGCATCGCCGTAAAATGTGAGGCATGAAAGATCGTAATCAATCCTGTCGATGATGTCTGTTGCGGATACGGAAAAAGGGTATACGGCATTATAGAATTCATAGGAGAGTTTTGGTTCCGGCCTTCCCGGGTCATGGTCTCGTGTGGTTACCTGAATGAGAGGCCTTTTAAGTTTACCTGCCCACCATTTTCTGCTCGTTTCGATGATACGCTCAAAACGATTGTTGTTGAAATTAATCGACATAGTGATCCTCGAAGATTTGTATTTTTATAGTAGTTAATCATTGCAACTACATTAAATTAGAGTGCTGAAGATACTATCTAATAAAGAAAGTGAGACTTTTCTTGTCAATCATTTTTGAGTTATTTATTGTAAATAGATTACATATTCATTCTGATATGTAAAAAAAGTAAAAAAGAGTTAAGAAAACACTTGCTGTTTGTTAACAGGGAATTTTAATTCATCTATATGCGTTAAAATGATTCCATGGAGCATTTTTACGATGAATATTTTTCGTGGCAATAAAGTTATATTACTCAAATATCTTTCTTCTTCACTATTGACGTTTTTTTATGTGATAATCCAGCCATATATCACCGATGCAAAGATTCGCTTTGACCGCTTCGATGTCCGGGACGGCTTGTCCGACAATACTGTTACCTCCATTTGCAGGGGCTCGAAAGGATTCATGTGGTTTGGAACTACTAATGGCCTCAACAGGTTCGACGGTTATAGTTATATTCATTTTAAACATGATCTTAACGACTCGACGAGCATATCCGATAATTATATACAAGATATTTTTGAGGATAAATCCGGTAATTTATGGATTGGGACATTGAACGGCGGGCTGAACAGATTTGAACGCGATTCTGAATCGTTTGTTCGATATATGCATGATCCTGACAATCCGGAGGGAATTTCGAGCAATTTAATTAGCTCGATCACGGAAGGGAAAGATGGAACGATATGGGTTGCAACGGATTATGGGCTTAATGCTCTTGATAGAAATAATGGTACGTTCAGGCGATATTACCACGATCCATCTGATGCAACGACAATAAACAACAATAATATCGGGTGTGTTTATGCTGACAAAAAAGGTGATATATGGATAGGGACTCATTACGGTTTGAATATTATTTCTTTTGATACGGGAAAAGTAAAACGACTTGCTGACAGAAATAGTGATACTTCTAAAATCAACCAGAACATAATAGATATTGTTGAGGGTGATGATGAAATATTATGGCTGTCCACATGGGGCGGTGGCTTGAGAAAATACGATCCGAAGACTGATACATATTGCGTTTTTCAATATGATCCGAATGATCCCGGCAGCATACGCAGTAATATTGTCGGCCACATATCTTTTGATAATAACGGAATTTTATGGTTCGGAACTGCACAGGGGCTTCATACAATAGATCCTTCCGACAATACGATTGAACATTACAGCCACGAACCTACTGATCAGTTTTCAATCAGCACTGATTCCATATGGGCAGTCTATCATGACAGGTCCGGAATAGGATGGGTAGGAACACTTTTTGGTGGTGGAAATAAAATTGTGCCGTCTAAATCTATTTTCAGATTATATAGCCTTGAAGAGATATATGCAGGCGCTACAAAAGGTGGATTTATCAATGAATTCTGTGAAGCTGGTTCATCCGTCTGGCTTACCTCAAACTATGGACTTCACAGACTTGATATTAATAAGCAATCGTTTTCATTATATACTCCTGAGGATAACAATAAAATGGGGCTTGAGACGTTATTATTACGAACAATTTTCAACGATGATAGCGGACATCTCTGGTTTGGAACATCAATAGTGGGATTGATTCGATTTGATATCGATACAGGTTCATTTACCTCTTTTCAGCATAACGATTTAATTTCCTCTGTCATTTCTCTGGATGTTACTTCAGTTAACAAAGATTCCGATGACCTATTCTGGCTCGGTACAAATTTGGGGATTCTCACGTTCAATCCACAAACCGAATCGTTTAGTAAGATAGACATTGATGATAATGAGAATGATAAAATGAAGGGTGTAAGCAACATTATATTTGATTCAGATGGCACTACTGTCTGGATATCCGGCCAGTTCGGATTGTCACAATATAACAGAAAAAGTAAGAACCTGAGCTTCATTTTCTCAAATAACCGGGAAAGCCGGAGTCTAAGCAGTAATTTCATTAGCTGCATGCTGGACGACGGACAGGGATCAATATGGCTTGGTACAAACGACGGTCTCTATTCATATGGCAAGAAAACGAAAATACTGTCGAGATATACTTTACCCAATAGTACTGTTAACGGTCTCATACAAGATAAAAAAGATAATATCTGGGCTAGCACAAATGCGGGCTTGTCACGTATCAAACTATCAACAAAAGAAATTCTGAATTATGACAGCGGGGACGGTCTTCCATCCGATCAAAACATGAATCTGTCTATGTATTGCGGGAGTGACGGCACAATATTTGTAGGGGGTCACAACGGATTCTATACTTTTCTGCCGGATAGTATATTTATAAACAATGATCCTCCTCCGGTTGTGATTACTTCTTTCAAAATTGATAATGTCGAAGCGAAATTTGAGAAAAAAATTTCGGAACTTACTGAAATCGGGATACCATATAAAAATGCTCCGTTAACCTTTGAGTTTGCTGCGCTCGATTATTCGAATCCGATGAGAAATGTATATGAATACAAAATGGAAGGCTTAAATGACAATTGGATTCAGTCGGGAAACGAACGAAAAGTAATATATACTAACATTGCACCGGGATTATATACATTCAGGGTGAAAGCCGCTAACAGCCAGGGGGTGTGGAATCAAAAGGGAGTATCTTTACGAATTACAATAATTCCACCATTCTGGAAAACAGTATGGTTCAAATTAATCATTCTTGCCATATCGGCCGCTGCAATGTATGCTGCTTATAATGCAAGTATTATCGCAATGAAACGTCAACGCGAGAACCTTAAAAAACTGGTAGATAAACAGACCAGCGATCTCAGAAAAATAAATGAAAAGCTCGAACAGCTTGCTGTTATCGATGCACTCACACAGATCAACAACCGTCGTAATTTCAATACATACATTGATTCTCAATGGAAAATCGCAGCTCGGGATAAGACACCTTTGTCGCTTATTATCGGAGATATAGATTATTTTAAGAATTACAACGATTGTTACGGCCATCAGAAAGGAGATCAATGCCTGTATCAAGTGGCACAAATTCTGAAAAATCAGATAAACAGGCCGCAAGATTTTGTCGCACGTTATGGGGGAGAGGAATTTGTTATAGTTTTGCCAAACTCACCGCGAGAAGGAGCAAAACATGTTGCGGCAAGATTAATCGATGAAATCAGATCCGCAGCAATACCCCATGAAAAATCAAAAATAAATAACATTGTAACTCTCAGCGTCGGAGTCGCAACAGTATATCCGGATATGAACAACAATCCAAGTACGGTCATGAAATTAGCCGACGATGCTCTCTATGAAGCGAAAAATCAGGGTAGAGACCGTATGGTTGTATGTTCGACGTGATAAGATGAATAGGGAAATACGGCGTTATATTACAATTTATTTCAACAGGTTTCTATTTATAGACTAACCCGGAAAATGTCACAATCAACATAATTACCAGCAACGCAAACAATCCCCACCACAATACCACGCTGTTATACCATTTAGTACCCAAATCACTGAAAATATTCAATTTTTCCCAGTTAAACACAAGCAGGTCTGTTACCCGGTCCTCCGGTGGCGGTTTTGTCGCCAGGCTGAACACAATGCAAATTATCATGCAAAATGACCAGGTGACAGCGCCCTGTATTCCATAAGGTTCTATCCATACCGGATGCGACGGAATGAGAAATACATATAATTTCATGGCAATGTAGAGCGTAAAACCAAGCAATACAGCGGCGGTTGCACCGGTACTGTTAATTCTGCGCCAGAAGATTCCAAGCAGAAAAATTGCAGCAAACGGCGGGGCAAAAAAAGCATACAAAGTCTGTATATAGACAAAAAGGCTCGCTCCGAGTTTTCCTATCATTCCCGCAAGGCCAATTGCTATGATCAATACCGTGACAGAAATGCCTATACCGACCTTGACGAGATGCCTGTCCGATGCAGCGGGACGGAAAATCCGGCGATAGATATCGAGGGTAATGATAGTGGCCGTCGAGTTAAGAACCGAATTTACCGTCGACTGTATCGCGCCGAAAAGTGATGCAAGAATCAAACCCCGCAATCCGATGGGAACCAGCATTTGCACCATATTAACATAGGCCTTGTCAGCCTCAGGACGAACCTGATCCCACGGCAGCAAAAGCGTTTCGGGAAATCGGGCAAACATAATCATTCCGGGGACTACGATAATCAGCGGCAGGATTATCTGCATGTAACCGGCCAATACAATACCCATCCGGGCATGATACATGTTCTTTGCCCCGAGGACACGCTGAATCATGAATTGATTCAGTACGTTGTACCAGATACTGACAGAAAATACCCCGAAAATCAAACTCGGCCAGGGTGTGACCTGATGAGTAGCAGGTTGAATAACAGCCATACGGTTGTAATTGTCTATGTGGGCAAGCCGCTGCGATGTCCGGGATACCGCTTCAGCCCATATACCGGTTTTAGCCTGGTTCCTTTCCAGCATAATTTTAAAACCGTCGATAATAGTGCCTGAATCCCCTGCGAGCATTTTGAATCCAAGTACAACAACGATAAAACCCCCGGTCATCATCACTATGACGGTGAAAAAGTCTGTCCATGCGACCGACGACAGTCCACCGTAAATTGCCCATGTTCCCGCTACGACTCCGAGGGTGATAATGGCAAACCACAACGGCCAGCCGAAAAGTGTCTGCAGCGCCAGCCCACCGCCATACAATACCGCTGCAAGAAACGCCACAATGTTACTGATCACGGTGACCACAGCGAAAATTTCACGCAGCGCGGTGTTGTACCGTTTTTCAAGAAATTCCGGTGTTGTGAATACTTTTGAGGCGAGCAGGAACGGAATGAAAAACCAGATGAGAAATGAGAATGAATTGATATTACCCCAGCAGGACATGGAAACACACAATCCGTAAATGTATGCCGCACCGATCATGCCGATGAAATGTTCGCTGCTGATATTTGACGCTATAAACGAACTGCCGACTACATACCACGGCAATTTTCGCCCCGCAAGGAAGTATTCGCTCAGGCCTGTCCGCTCTTTTCTTCCGGCCATATAACCGATTACCGAAAGCACGGCAAAAAAAGCACCGAAAGCAAAAAAATCCCAGAATCCGAGGGGTAATGTGTTGGTGGTATTCACTGGTAATATCCGGCCATATTTAAATTTATAAATTATTTATTACGACTGATGATTATGAATCCATATCGTTCTGAATACCGTATCATCCATAATATCATGTCATCCTGAACAAAGTGAAGGATCCTGCTTTTTTTACATTTTTTGAGACTCTTCGCTTCACTCACTGTGACAACGACACTCAGCGTCATGAATTCATATTCTTAAGTGTATGCAATACAATAGGAACCGATATTTCCCAGTTCGGCGGCACTTCCTCGCTGATCATGAGACAAAACCGTGTAGGCCCTGCATCTTCCACAACTCGCTTGATTTTTGCAACCAGTTCATTTTCCGGCAGACTGAACCAGCCCAGATTCGGGTGAAGCCAGAAAAATTTGTCAGGCCATGCGCTGCGGGCATCTGCCGCTGTTATGTCACCCTCAGGCGGGCCGGTCAGTGAATCGATGCCGTCTAACGGCATATAATGGATGTCATCGGCGATCACTCGTAATTTGCCGTCATAATGAACCTGAAGTTTTTTGTCTGAGCCGTCGAGTACCTCGAATATTCTCCGGTAAATCGGCATGTGATATTTGCGGAAAATTTTAGGCCCCATGGTTTCTATACTTACATTCTCCCAGAGTTTGATATGTTGCGCCTTTGTCTTGAGTATCTGTTTGAAGGCTTCTACGATCTGGTCGTTCAGGAGTTCGATCAATTCCAAAAGCTCGGGCTGTTCCTGCAAGATATCGATTGAAAAGCGTTCCAGACCGGCATAATCAATCTGAATTTCCTGAAGCGCTGTCCGGCGGCATTCGTACGGTGTCCAGCCGAGGTGGGCGACGGTGATTCCATTTTCTCCAAGTTCGGCTTCGGATTGATCATAATACGTATCTGTAGGAGTAATTGTGGTATCGGACAAAGCGTAAGCCATGATTTGGTAATCTTCCGGAGATTTGATCAGGTATTCCTGCAGCCAGCCGTCCAGATAGTACTCGTGAAGTTCTCCGATATCGGTAATCCATCTGATATCTTTTCGTGTCTGGCCATTAACGATAGCCTCGGTTTCCACAATGTCGAGATGAGGACGTTCGAATTCGATAACATCGACATGATTCATCTGTCCCAGTCCGAGATCGAACAGGTGCGACCAGTCTATATCGCGGTTTTTGACAAACCAGTCATACACAAGATAAACTGGTTGTTCTACAGGATCACCAGCCAGTGTGGATTCGAGACGTTTTCGAATGGACATTATATTTCCCTTAAAACTTGTTAATTTTAATTTTACATGAATAATCCTGAGAAAATAATCATCAGCAGAATTATGCCCGCTGCGAACAGACCCCACCAGAAGGTTACTCCGGAGTACCAGTGGGACCCCAGGTCTTCGAATATGTTGAGCTTTTGCCAGTTAAAGGTCAACAAATCGGTTACCTGTTCCGGCAAAGGTTTTGGTGTCATAAAGCTTACCGTGACGCAAATCGCAACGCAGAATCCCCAGTTAATGATCGACTGCATGGTGTATGGTTCAAGCCATGCCGGATGTCCGGGCAATTGTACATACAGTTTCATGAGTATCCCCATGACGAAACCGAGTATTACCGCTGTTGACGCTCCGGGAGCGTTGATGCGTCTGAACAGTATTCCCAGGAGGAAAATTGCGGCAAACGGCGGGGCAAAGAAGGCATACAATGTCTGTATGTATACAAAAAGGCTGCCTTCCAGCTTGCTTATGAAACCAGCAAGAACTATTGATATAATAAGGATTACCACCGATGACCATATTCCCATTCTTACCAGATGTTTTTCCGGTGCGTTTTCATGAAATAATCGTTTGTAGATATCAAGTGTGAAAATAGTGGATGTCGAGTTCAACACCGAATTGACCGTCGACTGGATAGCTCCGAAAAGCGCTGCGAGAAACAAACCGCGAAGACCGGCTGGTACGAGCATTTGCAGCATAGTTACATAGCCTTTGTCCGCTTCCGGTCGGATCTTCTCCCAGGGCAGTTCCATAACATCGGGAAACCGTGCGAACAGGATCAAGCCCGGCATCACGACGATTACCGGTAACAGAATCTTTATATAACCTGCCAGTACTATTCCCATGCGGGCATGATACATATCCTTTGCACCGAGTACCCGCTGGATCATGAACTGGTTAATAACATTGTACCACAGGCTTACGGAAAATATGCCGATGAATATCCCCGGCCAGGGTGTTGTCTGGTGGGTAACCGGCTGGAAAACTGACAGACGGTTGTAAGAATCGGCATGGACAATAGATTGTGCATTTTGCGCTACGACTTTTGCCCATATCCCGGCTTTTGCCTGATTCCGTTCAATCATTATCCTGAAACCTTCCAGAAACGAGTGGGTATTTCCTGACAACATATACAGGCCGAGAACAGTCACCATCATGCCTCCGGCAATCATGATGATTACGGTGAAAAAGTCAGTCCATGCTACTGATTTCAGACCGCCGTAAATTGCCCAGCTTCCCGCAACAACACCGAGTGTTATTATGGCAAACCATAGATTCCACCCGAAAAGTTTATGCAGGGCAAGACCACCGCCATACAGTACGGCAGCGAGAAATGCAACAACATTACTGATGACGGTGACGATGGCGAAAAACTGCCGTAAAAAAGAATTGAACCGCTTTTCCAGGAATTCAGGTGTCGTGAATACTTTCGCCGACATCAGAAACGGGATGAAAAACCAGATCAGGAGAGAAAAAGAGAATATATTGCCCCATTCACTCATGGATACACAGATACCATATACAAATGCAGCACCGATCATCCCGATAAAATGTTCGGTGCTGATATTTGACGCTATGAATGACCCTCCGACAACATACCAGGGCAGGGAACGGCCTGCAAGAAAATAGTCTGCAGAACTTGTCTTTTCCTTTCTGCCTACCCAGAATCCTATAAAACATAGAACAAAAAAGTAGAGACCGAATGCCGCATAATCAAGGAATCCAAGCCTGAAACTGTCAAGATCATTCATTATGATGTCCTGTTTATTTCAGTCGGTTGATCAAATCGAGAGAACAATTCACACAGGTTTGCTCGGCTTTTGGACTGTATTTACAGCCGTCGACCTCATAATCGCCTTCGATAAATTCTTTTGCCGTGGGCATGTAACCTTCATATCCGCCGCTGATGGCAAGTACAAAAGTATTTTTGAATGGAGATCTTTTTTTGATCTGAAGGCCTATTTCGGAGAAAACTTCACCCGGAACACTGACTATTACCGTATTACCGATTTGTATCGACTGCTGCTCGATATTCAGCTTCGATGGTCGGTCTTTAGTTTCATAGAATATCTTTGCCGTTTCAAGTCGCTGGTTTGCTGAAAAATGTTCAAAACGGATATGATCCAGTTTCCTTGTTCCCTGCAATTCGCCTTTCTTTTCCATTATGGAAAGTTTTTTATTTGCAACTTCAGCGTCTTTTTCCGCCTGTTCAAGGGTCACGGGGAAGCTTTCACGCAGCGGGTAATCAAAAAAGTCGGTTACCATGGCAATTTTTTGGTTGTCCGATGTGGTTATTCCGGGCAGCGCATCGAGAACAGCTTTCACCATTTGGTTACCTTTGACCTCGATATACCAGTAGGTTCTGACCGGCATATCTACACCTACTGCCGACAGTTCCGAGGAATAACCGACATTGATATCACCCTGGCAGGACTGGAAATAACCCACACAGACATCTTTGCCCACTTTTTCTTTTATACCCTTTATCGCATAGTACGGCCAGTCCTCGGAGTAGAGGCGGTTTTGCCAGTCGAGGGCTGAGGGATGGCAGCCATATACGAAGAATATACCCAGGAGTTTACCCTTAGTGTTTTCAGCTTTAATAATCCCAACCTGAGGATCGGGATGAATACCGCCGTACAGGAGCCTTCGACGGTTTCTGCCCAGTTCCAAAACTTCCGTAGTGCCGATACCCAGTTTTCCCGGTGCGCGGTTTTCATATGCCGTATTTGCGCTTGCCACTGCCTGATCCAGAACATATTTCCGATATTTTTCACCGGCTTTCTGAATCCATGGCCCGGCATGAGTGTGCGTACAGGTTATCAGTGTCCGTTTTTCCGGTATCCCGATCTTTTTACTGATGGTTTCCCGTATTTTCAGGAGTAATTCACGATCGATATACACCAGTGAAAGCGTCATCAAAATAACGCCAAAACCTTTGGCATCCTCTATATAGAGGCTTCTGGCATGCAGATCATCATGAACTCCGGTAGCCACCTGGCTTCGCGCAAATCCCCTCAACAAAAGATTTTCCTTCGGTGTTATAACTGTTTCACCAACTCCAACTTTCATAGCGCCACTCATATTTTCCTCCGATAAATTTCTGTTAGTTATCCTGTAAATTGTATTTGTTAACCGCATATTGTGGTGATAACCCCCATTTTACTACATCGCACAGGGCCCGTTGAAATGCTGCCGGGTCGGGTACCTGAATTGCATTACGCCCAAATACCACTCCGCCGGCGCCGTCAGCGACCTCATCCGCCGCAAGCTGCAGAGCTTCAAGTTGTGTCGGCTTTTTCTCAGCTCCCAATCCGAGAACAGGTACCGGGCAGCTTTCCGTCACCGCCTTGAAATTATTTGTATAAAATGTTTTAATCAGATCAGCACCCAATTCAGAAATAATTCGCGCTGCAACAAATACCTTGTTGTGCAGTTTATCGGGTGAAAGTTTCTCCGGTTCCGCCGGGTAATATTCGCCAACTACCGGCAGCCCGTATTCTTTTGCCTCGCTGCAAAGCTTGCGAAACACCTCAACATTGTGTGCATCATTGGCTTCGCTCCCCGTTTCCAGAGTCAGGGAAACGAGAACCGCATCTGCACCGAGTCTCAGAGCCTCTTTCGGACTGAACGCCGGTACAGTCACCGAATCTTTGTAATTCCACTGAAAACAGTACACTGTGCTCCAGTTCAACCTGACAATCGCCATAGGCGCGCCCTTGTAATTGAATGCTTGGGCGCAGTGCGGAAGCATTCCGGGTGACAGCAGAATGCCGTCCACAACCGAATCGATTTTCGACACTGTTTCGGATAAGTTTATCATACCCGGTATCGGGCCATCAAATTCACCATGATCGGCCGCGATGATCACTGTTCGTTCATTTTTGTTGAACAAACGGCTGAAACGTATAGTATTCATGTAAATTGTCTCCTGTTTATATAACTTCTTTTGAAAATATTATACGATAAACTGTCACCGGTTTAGTTCTTGAGTCATTGTTTCCCAGTCGCAAAGCCCGTCAGTTGCATTTATGCCATAAAGATTATCTCTTCCTGCACACATGGTATATTTCAGTGCAATTTCAGGATCAAAATTCTTCAGTAAAGCAGCGAGAAATCCTGCAACTGCAACATCTCCGGCCCCTGATGCATTTTTTACCCTTCCGGAATCAACCCGAAAAGCCGGCGATCGTAATTCCTGGTGATTCCATCGGTCTTCCGATAAACTGAAGCCTGAAACATTATTAAGCGAAGAGACATCACCCGTAAAAAGGTATGCGCCATTTCTCCCGGTCTTTATTAATGTTATGCATGACCCGAGACTGATTATTTCTCTGCCGATATCGAGTATAATCTTCTCGGAAATCGAGTCTGTAATATATCCGTCAGAATTGTCTTTTGTTATTTGCGAGCAGAGTTCCGGTCTCATCATAAACACAATTTCTTCGATGCTCGGAGTAAAAATATCCACATAGGGAAGTACACGTCTCAGAATATTTTTCCAGTCGATTTTTCCTGATTCGCTGTGAGGATCAGGCAACGTCATATCGAGTGAGGTTAAAACATCGAGTTTTTTTATCCTTGAAAACATCTTCGCTAACTCTTTACCGTTATTATCATAAAACACCTTCATGAGTGGCGGATACCCAAAATGGTAAATACGGCTTTCGGCAACAACATTATAATCGATATCACCGGATGAGAAATATCGATTACAGCCCGGTGATTCGAAAAAGATACGGTCTCGTCCGGGTGGTGACAGAACGATCCCGTATGCAGTGCCGGATTTATCGGTAGTTCTGATGCCTTCTGCCAATCCATTCTCACTGAGGATTTTTAATGCTATTTCACCAAGGATGTCATTCCCGACCAATCCCTGGAGTCTGACCCGCAGATTAAATATTTTCAGAGCTAATCCCGTGTTTGCTACAACACCGCCGAGGGAGATTGACAAATCTTTAACTTCGGTCAATGATCCCGGTTTAAAAAAATCAGTGCTGTTCGGATATCCGCTTATTTCATAAAACCCGGGAGCCAGATCAACACCAAGATACCCGGCGACAACAACATCGTATTTCTTTTCTTTCACATCTTAATCCAATCGCAAATGATGTCATATCATCTCAACACCCAAAATGCCGCATAAATCCTTAAATAAGCTGGTATTATTCCCGTAGGAAATGATATAATGCTGGCCAAGGACTTTCTGCATGAAATCCCCAACAGGTTTGTCGAGTATGATCTCAAGGCTTGGTAATTGCGGGACGGGTGGTTGCCAGCCTGCTTCTTCCCATGAACGGGGTGTTTTGCCTTCTCCGGTCACAACATGCATACAGTATTTATTACCGGTAGAGGACAAACGTGCCAGCGTAACTTCTCCGGTTTTAATTTTTGAAACGTTCAACAGCCCTTCGCCGAACTCACCAAATGAGTTTGGCATGACTGTCACAGGCCCATCGACGATTTCCGAAGGAACATAGTCGGGAACACCCATAAGGACACCATTATCCAAAAACTCATAAAACTCGAGGTATGCACCGACCTGACCGGTCAAATATCTCGTGATAAGCTGCGTGACCGAACCCAATGTATCATTTTCGGGTATTGTGCAAATATCATCCTCATCGTGGAGCAGCATAAAAACGCCTGCCGGAGCGAATTTCATCAATTTTTTTACACCGTCAACATCGATCAACGATACCGCTTCATAGTTTCTTTCCCTGACTTTCTTACTGACAGCAAGATAGAGCCTGACTGCGTTCTCGATCGTACCTTCCAATGGTTCCCTGACAAATTTCCACCTCTGAATCACTTTATCTTTCAAAAGTTTGATATCATCTTTGTTCAACATTTCCATGATTTGTTGAATTTCGAGCATTTCAAAGAACTCAACTTCGGGGCCGATGACTGACCGTAATGATACACCGTCATAGAGTGTTCCGTACAGTCGCATATCACGAAAACCCATCATGCCAATATGGGAACCACGGAGCATCGATCCGGCACGGGCGGCTTTTGCATAACTTACAATTTCTTCTATCGGCGCCGGGCCGCCATAAAAATTCATAACATATTTGAATGTATAGCCAAGGTCTTCCATGGGTTTTCTCAAAGCCGTTGTACCAGCCTGGTCAGCCGTGGTGATAAACCTCCCGCCTTCGCTCCACCCGGTGAGCCCCCAAAGCAGCATCGGTTTATGGCGAAATGGATCGATTACATCAATAACTGCATGAGAAGGAATCCATCCGGCAATACAGATTATAAGCAGATCGAACTCATTTCCCGCCAGTTCTTTTTTTGCCCTTCGTACATCAGCGCCGGATGGATCATCACTAACCGGTTCGACCCAGATAAGTTCGATTCCTTCGGCCTCGATTTGTTTTCGTGCCTGATTACATTTTTTTTCTATTATCTCTTTCGGAGTGTTTATTTCTCCGAATCCGATAAATGCGGCTTTGATTTTCCTCATGATTTCCCCTGTTTGAAATACCTATCAATTCATATCCAGGCAATATTAATTATTATTATTTATAAAAATATTTTCAAAGATTCATAAGTGTGCTGAATATGTTCAAAAAGAATATCATAATTATACAACCCTGTCATTCTGAACGAAGTGAAGAATCTCGTTTTTTTTATTTTTCAGAGACTCTTCGTTTCACTCAGAGTGACAGTTAACGGATTATTGTGAGAAACATTGGTTTGTTTTGCATTGATATATTCATTAAAAAAAATTCGACCAAATAACAATAATCACAATTTGCGACACAAATAATACTTATCTTAAATTAAAAAAAACTTACCAGAATTTAGCATATATAGCGCACATGACCGCAATCCATATTGCACACCAGATCCATAGATTTTTATACCATGGATATCCGCCGGATATTTCTTCTTCCGGCAACTTCATCATGGAGGGCTTCCAAACCAGTCCTTCCACGTTTTCTTTTTTTGGCTGTTCGGTTTTCAGGCTCACAACAATTGCAAATACAAACGAAAACAGAAATACAATGCCCGCAAGATTGAACTCGTTCATCTGCCAGCCGAGTCTTATTTCCGCTAATCGCAAAACATACGGCAGGACGAACAAGGGAAAGCACAAGGCCAGCGTCAGAAATGCCGCTTTCTCAGTCATTCGTTTCCAGAGTATGGCAAGAATGAAAACAGAAGCGACCGGTCCGGCAAAGAAAAACCAGCATTTCTGGAAGAACTCGAATATTGTGGGAAATTTTCCGACAACTGGAGCCCATAAACCACCGAGAATAAGGACAACCGTGCTGCAGATACGGCCGACTCTGATCAATGTATCATCCGAAACATCGGTTCTGATCTTGTGATATAATTCCAGTGTGAACAAAGTTGATGCCGAATGAACAAGCGCTTCAATAGTGCTCATAACAGCACCACACAATCCGGCGAGTATCAATCCACGAAAACCGGTCGATACTAACGCTTTGACCACAAACGGATAAGCCATGTCGGGGCTTTCGAGATTCGGATTCAGTGCATATGCAATAAGTCCCGGGAATTCGATTGCCATTGTTGAAATTATTATGAGGAAACCGGTTAGAATAATACCCATCTTACCATCCCAGCGCGACTTTGCACCGAGACAACTTTGTATCATTGGCTGGCTGGTGCACCAGTACCAGATATTGACAGGGATGGTCAGAACGAGGATCGCTGTCCAGGGAATTTCCGGATGGCTTAAAGGCTGTATAAGGTGCGCTCGTTCACCGGTACCTACAATTGCGCTGAACCCACCGTCGATAGTCATCATCCCCAACACCGACACAAGCACGCCGCCACCGAGAAGGAGAACACCCTGGAGGAGCTGTGTCCATGCCACGGAAATCAAACCGCCGAACACCGTATAACTCCCGGCGACTATGACCATCAGCCAGATACCGGCAAGTTTATTCAACCCGAAAATCTGTTCCAGCAGAAATCCACCGGTGTAAACAACACCTGCCAGCATAATGAAAACAAGCGCGAAAATACTGATCACCGCATAAATGTTTCTCGGACCGCTCCCGAAACGTAATTCAAGGTATTGAGGAATGGTTATAATACGTTTGTTCAGATAGACGGGAATAAAAATCCAAAGCATAATCAGCATGGAGACAAAATTTGCCAGCTCCCAGTTGAACACAGGAGCGCCCCACTTGTAGGTAAATCCGCATGATCCGATAAACTGTTCGGTGCTGACCGAGGAGGCGAGCATGCTGAATCCTATGAGATAAAACGGAAGTTTGCCTGATGTGACAAAGTAATCCCGGGCTGATTCTTTTTTTTTCCTGCCCACAAAAAAACCAATGAATGTTACGATTACAAAATAGGAAACAAATATTATCATATCCGGTAATCCAATATCCCACATAAACAGCTCCTCATCTCATATATCATTACCACAATGCATTGATAGCTTCAACAGTTTCATTGACCAGAACCTGTCCTCCTATAGGACCGATTCTGGTGACCATAGCGCTGTATCCGCCACCGGGAATGGCTCTTGCTGTCGGCAGATAACCGCACGAATCACCACTCAATTGAATCACGAATGTCTGTGCAGCTTTACTTCGGGCAGTTATCCTGAAACCGTAATCCAGATATAATTCAAAAGGATTTGTGGCAAAAGCCACATCGCCAAGCCTGATAACATGAAGTTCCATCGAATAAAAGGGATCATTATTCTGATTTTTGTATTTTTCAACCAGCGCCTGTTTCTTTTTAACTATGCCGAAATCGGTGATTTTGTTGTCCCATGGACCAAATTCTTTTGTTTTTTCATTGTCCTCGATAATTTTTAAAAAACGATTCCATGCAGTATCAGGGGAATTCGGATCATCCGGTTCACGGGACATTATTTCCTCAACGATCGCGAGCGCTTCTTGATATTCTTTTTCGCTGACTCTCCGCGTGGGCAGTTTGATCTCTTTTACTGTATGACCGAAAACCACGTTTGTTTGAATGTTTTCTTTCGCGGATGGATACACTACGTCAACGGCACGGGCGATTCTTTTCCCGATTTCGATTATGCCCGGGACATCCCACATATTGGGTTCCCCTTTATAATTACGAACCAAATCACGGGGTGACTGGTCTCCGGCCGCACCGCATTGAGTCAATACAAACAAATCCTCGGAATATTTTGCCTTCAATTGTTTTCTGACCTCGCTCCAGTAATCGGACGAAACGTAATATTTTGCTTCCGTTACCTGTGACGGGCATGATACGTTGAGAACAATTCCGGTGAGCTTTTTATCCGTGTTCCAACAGAACAGCATCTCCACTCCATGATCGCTCGGGCCTTCAAGGTCGATAAAATCCTCGGTATCGGAAGCGCCGTACATCTGTGCCCTGCCGTCGGCATACCGAACCCTGCGGCAATGTCCCACGACTGCTTGGCCAAGCTCCCAACTGATACCGCCCGGTTTACGTGCCTTCCATGCCTCAATAACGGCTTCGGCAACACGGTCGATGAATATGACCTCAAACTCAGCCCCTGTCGTTCCCTTTCCTTCCTCGACGTCATCACTCGTTCTTGGGCCTACATAGGGCGCGCTGTGGGTATGAGTTGCATTCAAAAAGAGTTTGCTGACATCGAAATCGGGAATTTCAACCGTTACCTTTTCCCTGATTTTATCCTGAACTTCTCTGTTAAAGCTTATGACATCGCACGATACCATTATAGCCTGTTCTTTCACACTTCCTTCAGCCCGTGTTTCAAGAGCAAGAGCAGTAACTTTCAACGGACTCTGTACATATGTCGAAATACGTTTGTAATACTGGCCATACAGCGATACCGGTTTATCCGGAGTTATGTCTTTGCATGACCAGCCGATATATATCCGGCCCTTTTCCGATGCATCGGAAATATCTGCGAAACTCATCATAACAACCATAACGGCAATTACAACAAAAAGCACAGTGATTTTGTCCATTTTTTACTCCGGGATAAAGTTTGTTTGTTATCCAGTTAATTCGAAATAATTCCTTTTATTGATCCGTGATTATCCGCATAATTTGTGTAAATCCGCGTTCTATTTTTTATGAGTATTCCGGGTTAAGTAATCATTCAAATCATACTTTGACCACTATCTGTTTATTTTGTGATTCCAGCGCTGCAGTGAACAGTCTGTGACTTAGCTCCGTCTCTTCGGGAGTCACACATCCGGCAAATCTTTTCAACGGTTTTCCGTGTTTGAATTCGTAGAGAAATGCCGCCCACATCTGGAGAAGCGCATCGGAGAAACTCAGGGTGAAAATGCCGCCACTTATGGTTTTAAACGCTGTTTCCTGCCCCGTATCGATGTGCTGCCAGGTCTGTGTGCCTCCGGTATACTCGAGTTTCTGCAGTAATTTCGGATTTTTCGTTGAAAACCGTGCCGAGGCTTTTGTGCCTAATATCGACAGGTTCCATGAATTAGTTTCACCGGGTGCGATTCTGTGGGTTTTTAACGTCATGGGGAATATATTATCCCCGTCAGCGTTCTTTGTTTCACAGAAAAGCGTTGCATTATCCCATGTTTCGCACGGCACGATGTTTCCTTTGCCATCCGGCCGCTCAGTCACTATGTTCGAGAGAATAGCACGAACATTTAGAGGCCTCCATCCTGCACGGAACGGTACATGGCAAATATGCATGCCGAGATCGCCCATGCTGCCATACTCGCCGTTGATGTCAAGTATCCGTTTCCAGTTTATAGGTTTTGCGGGATCAAGGTCGCTTGCATGAAAGAAACCGGCCTCGACCTCGATAATTTTCCCGAAAACATCGGATTCGATCATATTGCAAATCTGCTGAACCGCCGGGTAAAAAATAAAATGCGATGTGCAGCGAACAAAAGCTTCGGGATGGCTGCGAATGGCGGAAAGTATATTTTTATTTGCATCGATGTTTATGCCAAACGGTTTCTCTCCGACGAGATGTTTGCCAGCCTCAATTGCCGCACAATACATTTCTTGATGAAGGTTATGAGGCACGGCAATATAGACCACATCGACATCCGGATTTTCTATCAGTTCACGGTAATTTTGAGTAACCTGCCGTATCGAGGGAATGTTATCCGTATACCATCCGGTCTTTTTCGGATCGGGTGTTCTGCTGCATATAGCTACGATCTCCGGCCTTATATTCATATCGGGAAGATGACACCAGCGTGCAGCGGCGCTGGCAAATTCACGGCCCATCATTCCGATTCCTATTATTCCAAAGCGGACGGTTTCCACAAGATCTCCTTATAATCAGATGATGTTTCTACTTAAAAATACTCTCGTCTATCCAGTCAGGGTGTGGGCACGGCGCTTCCCAGTTTTCGGGGACATCCTCGATCCTTACGAATCCGCCGTTATGTTCGAGATGCGATTTAAATCCCGCGAGAAAAATGTTGGTCTTTTTCAGGATGTAGTCGTAGTCCCATATCATCTTGCGGGTTTCGAACAGACGCTGCATTTGAAGGACTGTCGGGAAAAACAGCGTGAACATACGCATGGCACGGTCGTTATAGGTCCAGTGGTTATCGATATCCCACCAGCCCCCATCGTAATAGATGCGCATGTTTGCATTCGATGCATATCCGGTCAACTGCTGCTGGGCAACCATGAACTTCTTGTCCTGCTTGCCGACTCCGGGAATATCGATCCCGTTGTATTGCAGAGTCAACAAGCCGTACTCCATCGTTTTACGCGATGTCAGAGTGACATTGTTCCACCAGCTATCCGCCTGGAAACTCACCTGGTTTACATCGAGGCCGAGAATTGCCAGCAGATAATACAAACCGTGGACACCGTGTGCCGGGTATTCGTAACCCGCCGAATTGTCAGAATTCGCGCCAAGGATGTTCTTGCCTTCCTTTAGAAGCTGTTCGACTTTACCGCGGGCAGTAACCGATTCCTTTATGAATTCACGCTCGTCGGTACACTGGATAGGGGTATTGTATTTTTTCGCCGTCTCGATCATTTGCCGTGCTGATTTCATGCTGTAGGCAAACGGTCGGTTGATGTGGCAGGGTATACCCGCTTCTAGATAGGGACGCGTCAATTGAGGCCACCATTTTACCTCGTAAAAACCGCCGAAGATCATACCGTCGACTTTCCCGACCATATCGTCGTAGTTTTTCACTGCTTCGCATCCGAATTCCTTTGCGTATGCGGCAGCAACCTCCGGGTCACGGTCCCAGCAGTGGGTGATTTTCATCCTGGTGGTTCGACCATACCATTCTTTCCCCGGTACGGGATTAATCATCGGCGACCAGATATCGTAGTTCAGATGACTACCGTCACCGACAGCGACAACACCGATATTAAGAAGTTCGCAGGTCGATGATGTACGTTTTGCGGCGGTTGCCGGGCCGACACTCAGCGCGGAGGCTGTACCTGCCGCAGCTGCTTTTCCAATAAAACTCCGTCGTGTATGATCATTATTCATAATCCTGATTCCTTATCGTATAGTAAAGTGTGCAGTACTTGTTTTTTATAAAATTTGAATTTTTAAATGTCTGCTTTGAAGATTCACGTATTTCATTTAGTTACCAATAAAAAACAATATGGTTAAAGTAAAACATTAACCTGGTATAATATTCTATCCTGTTGGACGTACGACGGTACACCCCTACATGGCTATTATCGATATTTTGTTGGGGCAGACCCCTGTGTCTGCCCTCTCCGGGTGCCCCCTTAATATTCATTTATTATGTCGGTTTTTGATCAGTCATATACCCGGTCTTAAAGCAGTTCATAATTGAACCTAATAACCGAAATGCTGTTCAGCTTCACCGATAGCTTCGTCGATAATATCCATGCATTTACCTGCAACATCGGTATCCATGACAATCGGTGGGCTCATACGTAATATATGCCCTGCCGGAATCCATGCCAGCCCTTTTCTAAACGCGCTTTTATAAACATACTCTCCGGCTTTGTTAAATGGTTCTTTTGTAGTACGGTCTTTTACCAGTTCAACTCCCATCAGGCAGCCTTTACACCTTACATCGCCGATTATGGGATGATTTTCCTTCATCGAATCGAGCCGCTTCACAAAGTAGTTTTCAAGCCTTTTGGCATTTTCCAGCAGGCCCTCCTCCTGAATCGCTTCAATGGAAGCGAGCGCCGCCGCACAGGCCATGGGATTTCCGCCGTAACTGGTGGAAGCGCTGATTGTCTCGATGGATTCGGCATACTCTTCTCTTACAATCATCGCCGTCACCGGAAAGCCGTTGCCAAAACCTTTGCCGAGGGTTACCACATCGGGAATAGTATCCCAGTGTTCCATGGCGAGAAAAGTTCCTGTCCTCCCCATGGATGTAAGTACCTCATCGGAAAACAGAAGTATATTGCGTTCATCGCACCATCGCCTCAGTTTCGGAAAAAAATCGTCCGGTGGAAAAATCGAACCTGCCCATCCCTGAATCGGTTCGAGTACAATGGCGGCAATCTGCCCGGTTGTACCTTCGAGTATGAATTCATCATAGAATTTGAGGTATGCTTCTGTGTCGACTGACCCGTCCGTTCTTGTGAACAAAGGCCGGTATGTATTGGGGCGGGGGAGCATGTAAAATCCCGGTGCACGGGTCGGGCCGTTGACAGGCTTCATTCGGGCGAGACTGATTGAATGCCCCGATTTGCCGTGGAAATCGGCAAAACATGACAGAAACTCATGTTTCCCGGTTGCCGCTCTGCATACACGCAGTCCGGCTTCAACCGCTGTTGTTCCGCTGTCATACAACTGCATGCCTGAAAGGTCTCCCGGGAGAATTTCTTTCAGCTTTTCCAGCAGTTTCACTTTTATGGGTGTGGTAAAATCATGGCAGTTCATCAATTGTCCGGCAGCTTTCTGAACAGCTTCGGTTACTTTCGGATGGCAGTGACCAAGCGTTGTGACATATATGCCGGAAGAAAAGTCGAGATAGGTGTTGCCGTCCGCATCGGTGAGGGTGCAGCCGTAACCCTTTTCAAAAACTACAGGGAAAAGCTTCACCTGGCCTGAATACCCCTTCATGATGGCTGATGCTCTTCCATGAAGTTCACGGGATTTCGGGCCGGGAACCTCGGAAGTTCTAATGTCGGGAATTTTATTGAGATCGACTTTTGCCCATTCAATCGAGTAACTCATCGTGCTGCCTCCACTATATGTGTCATTGTGTTGAATTCTTTCATTAATTCTTTTTTCATGCCGGGTGTTGTAATCCATATATCGAAATCGTTAAGATTGCCATAGGAAATGTAACCTTTTTTCCCGGTTTTGGTATGGTCTGCAAGCAGAATTTTTTGTGTGCCGCTTCGAAGCATAACCTGTGTAAGCCGTGCCTCGTCAGATGAGCCAACCATACATCTTCCGCTGTTGTCAATTGCATCGACACCGAGAAACACCGTGTCAAAATGGAGTAGCTCAAGCATGTGTTCTGTCAGACTCCCCGACAACGAATAAAGGTCCGGATTGTATTCTCCGCCCAATATATGCAGTTTCACATGGTCATACCTGCTGAGTTCGGCTATCATGGCGAGCGAGTTTGTATAAACAGTGAGCGGTGATGTTTCGCCAATATATGTAGCAAGATGATATGTGGTCGAACCGTCGTTGATGAGAACTACATCACCGGATTTCACCATGTGTCTTGCTGTTTTACCGATAGCCTGTTTCAAATCGAAATTTAGAGCGACTTTTTTATAATAGCCGGTTTCCATTGAGGCACGGCCTGAGGCGAGACATCCTCCATGTGTTCTGATAATAGCACCCGCCATAAAAAGTTGATGTAGATCCCTTCGTATGGTAAGAGAGGAAACACCAAGAATTTCCGCAAGCTCGTCGACATGGAATTCCTTCTGCATGGCACGGAGGATGGCGAGTATTTCTTTCTGGCGTTCTTGTGGTTTCATAGTATAATAGTATAATGTCGGTTCAGTATTGCATTCTATAATCATACCCTAAAATTACAAAAATGAAAATTTTAATCATGAATAATGTACAATATTATCATTCAAGCTAAATATCAAGTATTATTTTTATGTAGTCGTAAAAAATATTGAAAATCAATTATGTATATAATATGTTGAAATATAATACTTTATGTAAGTTATTCAAAATAAATTCAATTCCATTTTTTTCATCTTGACATTTTTACATTATTATCTTACAATGAGAAAAATGATCATTATAGTGTTGTCATGGATTATAAACGATTTGTCACTCTGAGTGCACCGGAGAGTTAAAAAAAACGAGATCCTTCACTTTGTTCAGGATGACAAAATTATGGGATGACAAAATATATGTATGAAAAATATATGGATAACAAAGTTTATGGATGACGAAATTTTATGGTAGGAAAACACCAGGGAGAATTATCCATGCTGCCTTTTTTCGATTATACCGAAGTTGATACAATATTCTACGAACAACACATAGCACCGCGGATTCCTTCGAAGATATTTGATGTGCATGTTCATATTTTTCAAAAATCACATGTGGAAATGATTCCCGAAAAATCTGTTAAAGCACACTGGGCATCGGAGTGTGCCCATGTTTTGACCTGCGAGGACACCCATGCCTGTGCCCGTGAACTGTATCCCGATACAGAATATGGTTTTGCCGGTTTTCCCACCGCTTCACCCGAGGCGGACACAAAGGGCATGAACAATTATGTCGCAAAAATGGGATATGAAGGGAAATGTGTACCATTAATGATGGTGAGACCTGAATGGGACCCGGAAGAAATCGAACGAGAGTTTCTTGCGGGCGATTTCGTTGGATTTAAACCATATCCCGGAATGGTTAAGGGTATATCCAGCGGCGAGGTGGGCATTTTTGAATTTTTACCTCATGAGCAGTGGGAAATTCTGAATCGTCACAAAAAATCGGTTATGCTGCATATAGGGCGAAAAGAGCGTTTTGCAGATGCGGAAAATATTCATGATCTGTTGACTGCACGTGAAAAATACCCGGATGTCACCATCATTATAGCGCACCTGGGAAGATCGTATAATCCGTATTATCTCAGGATTGGATTGGGTAAAATGGGCAATCCCGAAGGTTTTTATTTTGATACCACTGCTGTTGTGAATCCTGATGTCTATGATATGGCATTTGCGAAAATCCCGCTGCAAAATATTCTGTACGGTTCGGATATGCATGTGCTGTTATGGCATGGGAAACGTGAATGGGATGAAAGGAATTATTACAACTTCACCCGTGAGAATTTTTCATGGAATACTAACCGCAAATCGCCCGAAGAAGAGGCGGCTTACACTATCTTTTTGTATGAACAGATGAAATCAATTCTCGATGCGATGGATCGACATGGCTTATCCGAATCACAAAAGATCGGGATTTTTGGTGAAAATACAAAGTATGCCCTAAGAATTAACACTTGATATATTGATATTTATTGTTATGGCAAGTCTTGTTTGATATCATAAAAAAATACATTCTCCTTTTGAAAGGAGTTCATTATGAGTCAATACCAGCAGATTGAATCAAATACTACGGCAGGTATATCCGGTACACCTTCCGATATAAAACGAAGTTCGAACCAAGGTTTCTCACGGCGTAATTTTCTCAGGTATAACAGTGCGGCCTTTGCCGGTATCGCGCTGAGTTCAAAAACGGCATACGCTGTCGATACTGCTCCGAAAAAAATTAGAATAGGTATTGTCGGCGGTGGTTTCGGATGTTCGTTTCAGTGGCATGAGCATCCTGATTGTATAGTTGAAGCTGTAAGCGACCTGATCCCTGATCGCCGCGACCGTTTGCAGAAAATTTACGATTGTACTAAATCGTATAATTCCCTTGAAGAACTTGTGTTGGATAAAAATATAGATGCGGTGGGTGTTTTTACCGATGCTCCGCTTCATGTACAGCATGCAGTTCGGGCAATGAAGCACGGCAAGCATGTCATATCCGCAGTGCCCGCAAGCGCCGGTTCGGTCGAAGATGCCGAACTGCTGCTGGATACGGTTAAATCGACCGGACTTACCTATATGATGGCTGAGACAAGCCATTATCAGCAGCACACTATATCCGCACGTAATTTCTATAATAACGGACTTTTCGGAGATATATATTATTGCGAATCCGAATATCAGCATCCGGGATTGAAAACGTTATTCGAGTTTGACGGGAAACGTACATGGCGTCATGGTTACCCACCGATGTATTATCCGACTCACTGTACCGCTCATCTTGTAAGCGTAACCGGAGAACGGCTGATCGAGGTTGTCTGCCATGGCTGGGGCGATAATGATCCGATAGTGAAAGATAATGTGTACGGCAATCCGTACTGGAACGAATCGGCGATGTTCAAGACGAACAAAGGGCATGCTTTCCGGGTAAATATCTGGTGGGAGGGCGCCCATCGCGGTTGTGAACGCGCACAGTGGATTGGCAATAAAATGAGTTTTTATGCGCAGCATCCCAACGGTGTAGGTCCGGTAATCATACGCTCCGAAGACCGTATGGAAAAGGATGATGCCGGTTTTGAGCGGATGGCTCCGAGATTTGAGGAATATGAGCAGACGGAGTGGTGGAAAACCGATATGTTGCCGGAACCGCTGCGTCATAACAGCGGACATGAAGGCTCTCATACATTTCTGACCCATGAATTCATCGATGCGCTGACCCATGACCGTAAACCCTCTGTCAACATTTATGAGGCGCTGGCGTATACCGTACCCGGAATCATTGCGCATCAGTCGGCATTGAGCGGCGGTGAATTGAATAAAATTCCACAATTTGATGAAAAAATTTAACGGTCACGATATGAATAAAACCGATACTATTTCTACGGAGACATCGTAATGAAAAGAATATTCATAACGGTTATATGTATTTTGGTCGCTGTTGATATTTTGCAATGTTCAGGTGGAGATTCAACTCGTAATCCCGATCTGGTGGCCTATTGGAAATTCGATGATCTGACACAAAACAATGAAACTGCACCTGATGCCACAGGAAACGGACATGATGGCCGTGTTCACGGACAGAAACTTGTTGACGGCGTAATCGGGAAAGCCATGCTGTTTGAGGGATTGGATCAGATCGTTGAAACGGGTGATCTCGGATTAAAGGCTCCGGCGACAGTGGCTTTCTGGCTAAAGACAGATGATTTGTTTCGCGACAGGCATTTTTTTTCGCAGACAGAGGGTTCGAAAAAACAGGCCGGCGCGCTGCGGCTTGATGGCGTACAGGTCGAGGTTTGGGACGGCAGCGAATGGCAGGCGTTGATTAACCGTGATATGAGAATCAAAACATGGATGCATATAGCGGTTGTGTTCGATCTGGGCGGTAAAACATTGGGATACCTGAACGGTGACCGTCAGCGGCTCACCAAATGCGGTTTCGATTTCGATGGTGTGAAAGCGGCAATCGGGGCGCCGTTTATAGGCGAAACAGGGAATTCTTATACCGGTGAACTTGATGATTTTCGCATATACTCAAGAGCTTTAAGTGAAGATGATATAAAAGCTTTGTACATGCAAGGCGCTAATCGATAGATATACGGAACAGTGGTAAAATAGGAGCTTTTAATCAATGAACGAAAAAATAAAGCCAAAAATCGGATTGCTTCCGTTAATGCTGGAACTTTATCAAAAATCCTATCCGCAGCTTCCTGAAAAACAGAAACCGTTTATCGATCATATTCGATCCAATTTTCAGCAATTTTCAAATGTGTTTGTTGCCCGGGTTTGTTCGACGAGCGCTGATGTAAGATCGGCAATACGGGAATTTGAAGAGGATGATGTGGATGGTATTGTTATCCTGTTTATTGCCTATTCCACAAGCATTTCCGCTCTGAATCCGCTTCTTGAAACAACATTGCCGCTCTTGCTGTTCAGTACAGTGCCTAAAAACTCTATGGCCGAAGGTATGAGCAGTGAGGATATTATCCTGAATCATGGTGTGCATGGTTATATGGATCTATCAAATGTACTTAAACGCAATAAACGCCGCTATCAGTTTGTGAGCGGTACAATTGATGACGCAATGGCAATGGAGTCGATTAAACTATGGGCAAAAGCTGCCTCGGTGAAAAAAAGACTCAGACAGTCTATCATAGGCCTTGCGGGTTATACTTTTGATGGCATGGGTGATTTTGGAATCGACACGACGCTTCTTAATACTAATTTAGGCCCTGAAGTCAGACATGTTTCCCTGCATGAATTTGGCGATGCAATTTCAGGTATCGAACAAAAAGATCTGGAGTCTGAAATTCAATCAGACAGACAAAGATTTTCCATTGAAAACAATGTCGACACTGTTATTCTCAATGAGTCCAACAGGGTATATCTCGGGCTTTTAAAAATAGTGAAAGACATGGGACTGAACGCATTTACCATGCATTTTATGGGAATTCTTGAAAATCCGCAGATCAGGACGCTGCCGTTTTTGGCGATATCGAAACTACAGGAAAAAGGGCTTGCATATGCAGGTGAAGGTGATCTGCTCGGTGCGACTGCGAACCTGTTGATGAGATATTTATGCGGTGATACCGTTTTTACCGAAACATTCTGTCCCGATTTCGACGGCGGGCGGATTGTCATGGGGCATATGGGCGAATCGAATCCTGCTATGGGAACGGTAACGACATTATTACGAAAAAACTTCCGTTTTGGGAAAGCAATCGATCCCGTAGTTGCCGATGTAAAAATGAAAGAGGGCACAGCGACGGTTGTAAATCTCGGTATTGGCGAGGATAATAAATTTCAGATGATTTTGTATAAAGGCGAAATTTGTGAAAAAATACCCGGGGCAGGTGATGTCGATATGCCATATTTTCATTTCAAACCCGATCTTGCTCTGGCGGATTTTTTGACTTCGTACGGACTGGCTGGCGGCACCCATCACATTGCCATGACTTACGGCAACAGACTCCGTGAACTGGATCAGCTATCCGAAATGCTCCGAATTCAATGTATTACTCTGAGATAATTCATGGACTGTTTACTCGGCATCGATATCGGTACTGCCGGAACAAAAAGTATACTGTTTACTACAAACGGTGATTATGTAGACACCGACTATATTCCGTATTCAATCACCTATCCGTCAGAAGGCCTCGCCGAACAAAATCCTGAGGACTGGTGGCTTGCGCTCGTTACAACAGTAAAGAATATTCTATCCAGGAATAATGGTGCAAATGTTCTGGCCATGAGTTTATCGACTCAGGGGGGGTGTACGCTGCTGCTCGATGAGAGCTTTCGGCCAATCTGCAATGCTGTTAGCTGGCTCGATTCACGGGCAAAAGAAACATCCGGTTTAATGCGGACACAAATTGGTGAGGATGAACTCTACAGGGCATGCGGCTGGCCGGGCATTAACGGTATGAATTTCGCCACAATCCTTTGGTTTAAGGAGAAAATGCCTGCGATCTATAACCGAACGCAATTTTTCGCTTCGACTGTCGACTATCTTAATTATCGCCTCACCGGAGTTTTTACAATAGACTACTCAAACCTTGCGATGACATCATTTCTCGATCTAAAAAAACGTGACTGGTCGGATAAAGCCCTCGCTATAGCCGGATTATCCCGTAGCAAAGTTTCCCGAATAATACCCTCCGGCAAAGTATTGGGGACATTGAACGCTCAAGCCGCAAATGAACTAGGTTTGCCTCGGGATGTTTCGGTGGTTTCCGGTGCGCATGACCAGTATTGTGCAAGTATCGGTGCCGGAGCAATCGAAAACGGTGATTGCGTACTGTCGACCGGAACTGCCTGGGTTTTGACGGTAACATCCGACACGATGCTTTTTAACGACAGCAGGACTATCCATCCCTGTATTCATGTGCTCGAAAATAAATACGGCCTTTTGACTACGGTGCCGTCGGGCGGTAACTCCCTCAACTGGTTTCAGCATACATTCAGACCCGATGCGGATTTTGAAACGCTGAACAGCGCTGCGGAAAGTGTTTACCCCGGCTGTGACAATTTACAGTTCATTCCCCAAAAAGTTTCAGGAAACAACAGCGGATTATTTGCCAACATCGATAATTCACATTCATTTAACCATTTTGCACGGTCGGTTTTCGAAGGTGTGGCGTTAGCCAACAGGAGGCATCTGGATGCTTTTTCCAAAAGTGGTATATCAGTCAGCAAGGTAATTATGATCGGTGGCGGAGCAAAAAGTTTCGTATGGCCGCAGATTGTCGCCGATGTTTCCAATGTCCCGGTGATAATTCCCGATCAGAGAGAGGCTTCCTGTACCGGTGCTGCAATGCTGGCAGGTGTCGGCTCCGGTACTTATCCCTCAATCGAAACCGCAGTCACCAGGTTTATCGGGGGCAATAAAACAATCTGTCAACCGAATGAGAGGAATGTTGCAGTGTATGCAAAAAAATACCGGGAATTTTCTGCAATTTTGGACAATACGGTATTGCATCAGTAACTTCATTTCCTTCATGGTGAATATTCAAAAAAAACAAAGGCGTGATTATGGCTTGTGTTCAATAATTTTTCTACCATGAAGCACATGAAGAGCATGAAGAAAAAACTACATTCTCTTTATGGTGAAGTGTAACGTTCAGGGGCACATTTTTATGCGTTCCTTTTCTACCCATATATCTTAACTCCCACCTTTGCCGCGGTATCCTCGATATACTTTTTAGCGTCCGCATACTGTTCATCGGGAATATGCTCGATGAGCAGCGGCCGTGGGGTGCTCAGGCGGCTCAGTCCGACAAGATAGGTTTCATAATCGAGAATACCCTTGCCGGGGGCGAGTTCGGTTATATACGCCGACATCTTATCCGGAAGTATGTAGGTGTCTTTTGCGTGGCATGCGATGATATTTTCTCCGAGAAGGTCGAAACACTCCTGAATGAGTTCGGTGTTCCGGTAATACACTCCGAGATGCATCATATTGACCGGGTCGAGGCATATTTTCAGGCGCGGGTCGGCGACATCCTCGATAAGCCGGAGGTGTGCACGCGGATTATTCGATGCGGTCATATTCACCGCTTCTATGCCGAATACCACATTCATTCCCGATGTATCCTGCAAAAGTTGTTTGATGACTTTAACACCCAGTTTCCATGTGTCCCATGTCCAGTTATCCTTATGCGGCGAGATAGGATGTTCGGCGCTGCAAGTTCCGGTGTGGGTGGTAACCATAGGGCATCCGACACGTTCGGCCGCTTCGCACTGCTCGATGACATACCGGTGGTTTTTTGCCCGTGTCTCAAGATCGGGATGTATGTTGTTGGTGTAGGTGTGCATATCGAAAAAGGTGACATCGTACGTTTTCAGTGCGGTTTTAAGTTCGGCGATTTCACTGTCGCTTGCTTCAAGCCATGGATTTCTTCCCGATTGCCCGTAACTGGAGTTACCCGTGGTGTATCCCGCATCGCGAATCCTTTTCACCATATCGGTGATACTGATATCGGTCGGATAATCGAGTGTCGTATGGCCCCGCGACCATGCGCCGAGACGTACCGGTGTCGAACCGGGAGTCAGGTCACGTTTGAGGTCGGAAGGCGGACTCCACGGTGTGAGAAAAGGTGGATGCGAATCCGCATTCGGGCTTTTTGATATTTCGTTTTTTTCACTTTTTGAGCAACCGGCGCTGCAGAGCGCTCCGGTCGTAACGATTCCCTGTGTTATTGCTTTACGCCGTGTTATGAATTCAGACATCGGTAGTTCCTCCCTCAATAATCCTTAATGATATATATTTGCATTGACCTTTTTCGCTGTGTCTTCGATGTATTTTTTTGCTCCGGGATATTCTTCGTCAGGAATATGCTCGATAAGCAGTGTCCTCGGATAACTCAGACGGCTCAGTCTCACGAGGTATGTTTCGTAATCGAGTATGCCTTTGCCGGGAGCGACCTCGGTGATATACGCCGACATTTTGTTAGGCAGGATATAGGTGTCTTTCGCATGCGCCGCTATGATGTGTTCACCCAAAAGGTCGAAACATTCCCCGATCAGTTCGGTGTTTCGAAAGTATGTGCCGAGGTTGATCATATTTACCGGATCGATGCAGACTTTAAGACGAGGATCGCCTATTTCCTCGATCAGTTGAAGGTGTGCACGAGGATTGTTCATAGCGGTCATGTTTGTCGCTTCGACACCAAGAGCTACCTTCATACCGGCAGTATCTTTGAGTATGGTGCGCATCGCCTGTACCGACTTTTTCCATGTGTCACGGGTCCAGTTATCTTTATGCGGAGACATCGCACGTTCATAGCCTGCGCTACCGGTATGTGTGGTAACCATCGGGCATCCCGTTTTTTCCGCCGCAATACATGAATCTATTGTGTATCTGTAGACTTTCTCACGTTCTTCCGGATCGGGATGAATGTTGCTTCCGGTTGTATGCATGTCAAAGAATGTGACATCGTATTCAGCGAGAGCTGCCTGAAGTTCTTTCACCTCGGAGTCGGTGGCATCGAACCAGATACTTCTTCTGATACTTGCATTGCCCGAAGTGTAGCCGGCATCGCGAATCCGTTTCACCATATCGGTAATGCTTATACCGCCGTCACGATTATAGTCGAGAGTAGTGGTGCTCGACCATGAAGCGAGACGTATCGGAGTTTTGCCGGGTGTTAGGTCACGTTTGTGATTTGGCGGCGGACTCCAGGGTGTAAGAAACGGGGGCGGAGTAAACTTTTCAGACATCTGTGATTCTGATCCCGCACCATGTGTTAGTGATAACATACCTGCCACCGTTCCTGTAGAAAGCGCTTCGCGTCGGGATATTTTCTTAGCCATAAAACTGAACTCCGTCACTACATGTTATAGTATCGATGAACGACTTAATTCCTTTTAACACTTGAACCGACATCCAGTTCTTCTTTCCAGGTTAACTGCCATTCGATGTTTTCATGCAGTTTATATTTTCTAACATACATTCCGGGAGCGGGTCCGATAATGTCGATTTTTGATCGATCACCCTGACCGAGCCCGGCATCCGAGCAATAATTCAAATAGCCGATATCTTCCCATGGGATACCCATAAGTTCCGTGCCGATACGGTCGACTGCCAGAAAATCAGGTCCGGCAAGTGCGACTCTGTGATCAACCGGCGTACCGTTTGCAGGGCCGTTTCCTTCAACTCCTTCGAATCCGTCGAGGACTGCAAAATCTGGCCGTACCCTGTTTGCCATCAGAAAGAGATTATGATTGATGAATTTAGGAGTTTTGTTGCCCGCATGCATCTTCGCTTTATCGTTAATATTCAGGTTTGGAATTTTTTGCGGTGATCCCATGACGACATTTTTAAGGGACAATGTGGCAACAACGCAGTTATGCGTTTTAAGACGTGTAACAGAGATAATAAAATTGTTCGGATCGAGGAAAGTATCGATAACCTTTATCGGAATGGGTTTAAGGTTTTTGTCGAGTATCCATTGATATGTAGTCGGTTCATGATTGAGTTCGACTATTTTTGCATTGTATTCACGTTCCAGCGGCAGATAGCCGAAGATTTCAAATGTCTTTTCCGGGTTTTTGTTCTGGACGGTCGATTCTCCAACAATGACCGTTTTTTTATATATCGGTTGTAAAAAATCGAGCACACCGCGGACAGCATCAGGATGGGTTACCATAAGAGGATGGCCGTTCTGTCCCACACAATTGAGCTTTACCACTACCTGTTTATTTCTTATTGCTTCTGCCAGATTGTCTCTGAACGGCTGCAAAGCATTGTATATCATTTCCCGACGGTCGTTACCCGGAACCAGTGAGACTATTGCTTTACCGGGATCAATAATAGAGGTTTTTCCTGGCATGTTTCGGTTAAAAACATACGATGAACATCCGGAAAGGGCTGACGAAAACCCGGCCACTCCCAAAAGAGATGCTTTCAGGAAATCGCGTCTTGCCGGTGATTGTATTTCTGGTTTACTTCTGTATTTACCCATATTTTACCTCTGCCGTCTTTATTTACGAACCTCATGATCTCTGTACCGGGCAAAGTAGAATAACTTGATACGGTCATCCGAAACATTGAAATTCGCATGCGGCGTTTTCCCGTCCGGCGGAATAAGATATGCCGTTCCGGGAGGTTGATATCGTATCTGTTTGCCCAGCAGGAAGTGCACGTTGTCGGTAATGGCTATCCAGACCTCCTCGCAACCCTCCACGTGGCTGTGCGGCTGGAAAAATGTCATGGGATCGAACTGAACGGTAAGTATATTTTCAAGGGTGCCAAGGCCTTTCTGAGTATTGAATAACGGTTTCGAAAGTCCGACCCAGTGAGGATTGCCCTTATTCCATGCTTCGGTGTTTTCATCGGTTACCAGCAGTTCCTCGTTCGGCCGGAAATCTGCCGGTACCGGTTCATTAATAAGATACATTGTCAGAGTTGTATTTTCGGTATTCTTCATCGTGAATTCGAGCTTCTCCGGAATGAGAACGCCAATTCCGGGATACAGTTCGGCAGTTTTGTCTCCGCCCGATATCGTTCCTTCTCCTGCCAGTATATAGATTACTTCCTGTTCACCTGAAAGCGTCACCGGTTCCGTAGATTCATATGCCCCCAAAGTAGCGTACACAAAACGGTTGACGTATTTGAGCACAGCACCTTTTGTATGAGGATCGAGCGGATCGCCTTTAGTGAGAATATCGCGCTCCACGAGAGCGCCGTGGGACTTTCGCGGCATCGATTCTTTCCAGCTACCCATGTACATGTCGATATTAGCGTCCCTTTCGGGATCATAGGGTTTTGGATCGAGTTGACTGTAATCGGGAGTTTGGGCCGTTGCACAAGGTGCAAACGCTACTAAAACAATGAAGGATACATAAAACACTCGCAGCATTTCGAATTCTCCAATTGATATGTAAAAGTACCTCAAGTTTCGTTTGAAATTGCTTCGTCGTTTAATTTTACGTAATGACAAAATAAATACTTTTCCCTAACAAATTGCTTACTATTTTTTACAAGATTAGTGATTTATCATAATTACGAATTTACATCGTTCCGTAAAGATTGTCCAATCTTTTGAGTTCCTCTTTCAATTGACGGATTATCTTTTCGTATCCCGGTTGTCCGTACAGATTGTTTACCTCATTCGGATCAGTCTCAAGATCAAACAGTTCCCAATAGTTATTTTCGGTATAGTATTCAATCAACTTGTATCGTTCGGTACGTACTCCACGATGCGGTCCCACACGGTGTGCCGTAAAATACCGGGTATAGGTGCGGTCATTGATATCATTGGGATCGAGATTCTGATACATTCGCCATGAATCTTCGTAATAAGAGTAATATACCGATTTTCGCCAATTATCAGGGGCTTTTCCCCCCAGAATGGGCAGAAGGCTTCGGCCATGCATGTTTTTCGGTACCGGAACACCTGCCGCATCGAGAATGGTTGGGGCAACATCGACATTCAATACCATATTGTCGCTGACCTGTCCTGAAATACCGAGTCGTGGATATCTTATTAGTAGTGGGATTCTCAGGGATGGCTCATACATAAACCGCTTATCATACCAGCCGTGCTCACCAAGGAAAAAACCATTATCCGAAGTATAGAATATGAGTGTATCGTCTGCAATCTGTTTCTTTTCGATCAGGTTGAGTACACGTCCCAGATTTTCATCGATTCCGACAACAGCGCGGCAACTGTCTTTTACGAATCTCTGATAAATCCATCGTTTCTTTTCACTTTCCGGGAGATTTTCGGGGAGGTCGTCATAGTCGTCTGCAAGGCTGATTTCAATTTTCATGTCCTGCGCAAGTCCTGCTATCCGCCGTGTTGAGTAATCATCATCGAACGTTTCGGGGTAGGGGAATTCCACATCTTCCCACAGATGAGCGTGACGAGGCGCCGGTGTGAACGGTCTGTGTGGGGCTTTGTGCTGATATATCAGGCAGAACGGCTGCGATGAATCGGCCCGATTGAGAAAATCAACGGTTTTATCCGTAATTACATCGGTTACATACCCCTCATTTTGGGTTTGAACACCGTTTTCGATGAATTCGGGATTGAAATATGATCCCTGGCCGGGAAGAATACGCCATTCGTCAAATCCTCTGGGATTCTCCCTGAGATGGTATTTGCCGATTATTGCCGTATAGTAACCTGTCTGTTGAAGAAGTTCCGGGAAGGTTGGTATATCCGGATTGAGCTGTTCCTCGCTTCCTTTTTTTTCGGAATTGCCGGTTATGCCATTCAGGCTTGAATAACATCCGGTCAGAATCGATGCACGGCTTGGAGCACAGAGCGAATTTGTACAGTAACAGTTATTGAACCGTATTCCTTCATTCGCCAGACGGTCCATGTTCGGTGTTTGAAGTATAGTATGGCCGTAACAACTCATCTGGTCGACAGTCTGATCATCGGTCATAATAAAAATGATATTTGGCGGTCGATTACTGCTGTGAGTACTGCACTGCGAAACAAGTACTCCTGTTCCTGCGACTGTTATGGTTTGGAGCGCTTCACGGCGGTTCATGGGCATACCTTTGCATAGGGATGATTTGTTTTTTTTCAAAATATATGATGAATCTTCCGGTAAAACAAATTTTAATAAAAGTGCGGAAAGATAATAATTTTACCGTTGGATTATTGAAATATAAAGTTTATAATGAAATTCTGTGATTACGTCCAAAAATTTTGATCTAAGTATTCCACGATGCTTGCTTCAGGGTAAGGAAAAAATATTAAAAGTCAGGCAGGAATGTCTGAACTGCCGAGACATTCTTGTCCGTCATGAACTATATGATACCTCGACCCTTGGGTGGGGGTAGTTCATTTAAGATAAGATTACATCTATTTGAAATTGCGAACGAACAACGTGAGTGAAGTAATCTTGTTTTTTACCCATTTCAGATGTTGAGATTGCTTCGTCATTTCATTCCTCGCAATAACAGAAGTAATTGTTAGGTAAGTATTAATCTGTGAAAATCCGCACAATCCGCGTATATCAGCGTTCTATTCTTTTTTGAGAATAATCCGGATTAACTGATAATATCGGATTTTATTATCGTAAATGCGAGGTCAAATATGAAAAAGCACACACGTCGTGGTTTCCTAAAAAAATCCGGAGAGGTTGCTGTTTCCACCGGTGCTTTGTCTTTCCTTCCAGGTTGCGGCTCAATAACCGGGCATGAAAAAAAAAGACGATATAATGTAATTTTAATTCTAACGGACGACCAGGGGTACGGTGATGTCGGATGTCATGGTAACGACATAATTAAAACGCCGAATCTTGATCGTTTTGCCTTAGAAAATATTGAATTCACACGTTTTTATGTATGCCCCACCTGTGCGCCCACAAGGGCGGGATTGTTAACCGGACGTTATCATCATAGAACCGGAATTCAGGGTGTTATGAGCGGTGAAGCCCTTATAAATCCTGATGAAATAACAATAGCGGAAATGTTCGGTAATTCAGGATATACAACCGGGATTTTCGGAAAATGGCATCTTGGCGACAATTATCCGCGACGTCCCATGGAGAAAGGATTTTTTGAATCAGTTGTCCATAACGGCGGAGGATTAAGCCAGCCATCCTGCCCTCCGGGTAAAGGATATTTCGATCCCGAATTTCAAAAGAAACATAACTTTGTACTGCCTGAATACATACCGCACTGGCTTGGAAGCAATGCCTATTTCGATCCCTTGCTTCAGCACAACGGCCAACAGGAACAATATAAGGGGTATTGTACCGACATATTTTTCAACGAAGCGAAAACGTTCATCGAAAAGCACAGGGCAGAACCTTTTTTCGTGTACCTTCCGCTCAATGCGCCCCATGCACCTGAATTTGTCAGCGAAGATTATCTTGCACCATACCGTAATAAAGGTCTCGATGACAAGACGGCACGGTGTTATGCCATGATTACCAATATCGATGACAATTTTGGCCGACTAATAAACAAACTGGAAGAATTGAAACTTGAAGAAAATACCATACTCATCTTTTTAGGGGATAATGGCCCGCAGTATTTGCGTTATAATGCAGGCATTCGTGACAGAAAAGGAAGTTTCTATGAAGGTGGGTTTCGTGTTCCTTGTTTTATGCGGTTTCCCGGTATGATGGACGGCAGCAGAAAAACAGACACGATAGCGGCTAACATCGATATATGTCCCACATTACTTGAAGCGTGTGATGTCGGAAAACCGGCCGGTGTCAAACTTGACGGAATGAGTCTTTTATCGCTATTGGAGAACAGTTCTATTGAATGGCCAGCTCGCACATTGTTTTTTCAGGGTAATAACGGCGTCCCCGAAAAATACAACCAATGTGCGGCTTTGACACAACAGTACAAGCTTGTGAATGGAAAAGAACTGTACGATATCATAGAAGATCCATCGGAAAAAAATGATATTTCCGGTAACCATCCCGACATCGTGGCGAAGCTTAGAAGTGAATATGAAAAATGGTTCGATGATGTGGTCAACACACGTGGTCAGGAACCGCAGTATATCTATGTCGGAACATCACACGAAAATCCGGTGATTCTTACGCCGCAGGACTGGCGGGGACCACGTTCGAGATTTGTCAGTGAGGACAGCCTTGGCTACTGGTTAATTGATGTCAGAAGCTCAGGTACATATGAAATTACCCTGAGATTTAAGAAAAAAGACAAGCCGGTAATTGCACATCTTACAATCGGTGACAAATCAGCGAGTCAAGAATGTGGTAAGGAAGCCACAAGTGTTACTTTCGATTCCTATAATATAGATACGGGTAAAACACGACTCGACGGCTGGCTTGAAATCGATAATAAGTCGATTGGTGTGGATTATGTTGATGTAAGAAAGCTTGATCGACTTTAAAATATATTAGACAAAATCGAAAATTATTGTGGATCTTATGATTGGGAGTCAGGTAATACCTGTGAAATAATTGCGGAATAATCCTCGATATCGCATACCTGTTCAAGTTTTTCGATGATTACGTTATTAATGCGTAATTTTTTTGCCAGGTCGTCGATAACATTTTTGAGAACGATTATGCCCATATCCGAATCATTGTGCAATACTTCAAAAAGGTCCGATTTGAGAATATCGAGAACAACGCATTCATTAGCCGCAATTACCATGGCTGATCGTTTCTCTCCGGTAAAAACTCCCATTTCTCCAACAATCCCAAGTGGAATGATACGGGACAATTCTTTGCCTTCTCTGAAAGTGATACGAAGCATTCCCTTGATCAGAATGAAAATATTAAATGATTCTTCATCGATATAACAGAGGATTTCGTCTTTGTAAAGTGTTCGTTTCGAGCAGATTCCAAGGATTTTTTTCAATTGGGGTAAAGACAGTCCCCTGAAAATGGGAATTCTTCCGAGGACATCGATAACCTGTTCTTTCCTTTTATTCCTGCGATTTTTTTCTTTTTGGGTTTCAGCAATGACCCCAGACGTTTTATGTCCCGTCAAAGCCAGACGTAACTCTTCAAAAGAAAAATAACGGTTATCCGGTTTTTTTTCGAGGCATTTCAATATCACATCACATAACCAGGATGGTACTGCAGTGTTACGGACATCCGGAGGATCGGGTATCTCATGGACGTGCATATACATGAGTGACGGGGGATCGAGAGCAAGAAACGGGAGGGTGGCTGTGGCCATCTGATACAGCACTACACCCATTGAATAAATATCGCTGCGTGTGTCAATCTCAACACCTTTTGCCATTTCCGGGCTTAAATATTGTGGGGATCCTATTATCGTATCTTTTTGAGTCAGTACGGAACTCTGTGCGGCCCGTGCAATACCGAAGTCCATGACAATTGCCCGGTTATACTGGTCGATCATAATATTATCGGGTTTGAGATCCCGATGAATGACATCATGTTCGTGCGCATATTGCAGTCCTGAACAAACATCCGTTCCCCAGAGGATAATATCATCGGTCGATAGTATTCCCTGTTCCTGCATTTTTTCTGAAAGCGTACCACCGGGGATATAACTCATGACGAAATAACATAATTCTTTGTCCTGACTGATCTGGTAAATACGCACTATATTCGGATGTTCGAGGTTTGCCGCAATCTGCGCCTCACGTTTGAACCGAGCCACAAACTCCCGGTCACGGAGATATTCACGGGGCAGCACTTTAATGGCAACGTTACGGTCAAGATCGATTTCCCGTGCGAGATATACCCTTGCCATTCCTCCCGATCCAAGTTTACGGATAACATCGTATCGGCCTGCGAGAGTTTTGACAAGTTGCTTTTCTTCATCGGAAACCCATTCTGATGCAAAAATATCAGCTCCGCAATGAATGCACGTATCCTGAAAATCGGGAGTTTCCTGATTACATTCGGGGCAGATCATTCGGTATTCCTCTGCCGAAATACTTAATCAAAAGTTTTAATTGTACTCAAAATTAAAAAAATCATCGGCAATTCTTTATTTCGTCTGTCAAAATGCAATAATACTCTGTTTTATCATTTATGATATATAACTTTTTAACAGTGTTTCGGCGCCGGTTTTCATTATTCTTGTATCCAGGCCACAGAGAATCATGGAAAAACCGATTTTATGATAATATCTGACTGTTGAGGGATCTGGTACAACCAGTGCACCGATTTTACCGGCTTTTTTCAAAGCTTCACCAACTTTTTTGAGGGCATCGGCGCATTTTGGATGATTCGGATCGGGTGAAATTCCCATATCCTGACATAAATCGGCATATCCGACAAACGCGGCATCGACCCCATCGATTTGTACAATTTTATCGACATTTGCCACCGCTACCTCAGATTCGATTAAAACCATGAGCATAGTTTCTTCATTTTTTTTCGCCATTAATGTGGTGTCCAGCTTTATGATGCCATGACCGGTGCTTCTGCTGCTCGATGCATAACCCCGTCTGCCGAGAGGAAAATATTTTGCGCTCCTGACAGCATACTTCGCATCTTCAATAGTGTCGATATGCGGAATGCTCACAATTCCGGCACCCATATCGAGAACCTGGCCGATACTGTTCGATTCGTTGAACCGAACCCGCACAAGAGGGACACATCCCGTATTTTCAAGCGTTATGATCAGTTGTTCCACATCCTTGAAATCAAGAGAGGTATGTTCCATATCGATCCATGCATAATCATAACCTGTGAGCCCCGCTATTTCCGCAAATGCTGTAGCCGCACTGGTTAAAACAATTCCGTACACCGGTTTTCCTTCGGCCAGCTTTGATTTTAAATTAATCAGCATTTCACTGCTTTTATTCAGCACGTTGCCCCTCCGTCGACGACAATAACCTGTCCGGTAATAAAATCCGCTTCATCCGATGCAAGAAATGTTATGATCCCGGCGACATCTTTTGTATATCCGGGCCGTCCCTTAGGTATTTGATTTATGTAACTATTAAGTTTTTCCTCTGCCATATTTTCATTAAAACCTGTGTCGAGAATTAATCCAGGTGCAACACAATTCACCGTGATGTTATCTTTCCCAAAATCACGAGCCAGCCTTTTTGTCAGAGCGATAATACCGCCCTTGGCTGCTCCGTAATGAGCGTTACATGTCACAAT
>JAFGMP010000259.1 GCA_016927495.1 Candidatus Latescibacterota bacterium
ATATAATATAATTAATATGATCTGGTACATTTTAAGAAGACAAACAATAAGATTATTTTTAAAAATGAAAGCTGTAGGAAAAAAATTAAAAGTTTTTAGATTAAATTACAGAATTTTTCGTAAAATTCTTAACCTTCCCATTACGATAAAATATTCATTAATAAAAACAGTATTCATATTTCATCCGTCAATTTTAAGTTTTTTATGCAGAAATAGTTATATTATCAGAAAAAATTGGGCTCCCGCAAAAATTGTAAATAAAACTACTCCAAAAATTCTTCATGTAACGTGCAGTTTTGATTTGGGAGGCACTCAACGTCAAATATTGAATTTATGCAAAAACAGTGATAACAGGGACGTATATCACAGTACAATTGAAATTTTTCCAGAGTATAATTATTTGTACCGCAAAGGAATAAAGTTAGAAAGAAATAGATATGTTCGCGGGAATTATTTATTCAGATTTTTAGGCAGGTGGACATTAAACATTGCGTATCGGTCACTTCAGGTAGTACAGATTTATAAACTTGTTCGTGATTTTCAAACCCTAAAACCAGATGTTGTTGTCGGCTGGGGGCATGAGGTGGCGATGTTAACTTTTGTTGCTGCTACAGTTGTAAAAGTCCCTAAAATCTTATTCTGTATACGCACTGTTAATCCTTCATACGGATGGACTGGAATTGGTCCGCTTCTCTATAAAGCCCATAAGAAAATGATCCCATATATTGATGGTGTTATTGTAAACAGCACTTTACTCCAACGCGATTATGCAGAATGGATGAATATTCCGGTTAATAAAGTTCGAGTTTGTGCAAATGGTATTGAAACTCACCCATTGTCGCCGAAGGAAAGAAGTATCTCTCGAAAAAAAATAAGAAATCAATATAAAATTTATGAAGAAGCAATAATAATAGTAAATATCGGGCGTTTTTCAAAAGAAAAAGGCCAGATAGTGATGGTTAAGGCTTTTGAAAAATTGATCAATTTATGGCCAGAGAAAAAATTATATTGTTTGCTGTGTGGGGATGGTCCAACACAAAATGAAATCAAAAGTTATGTCAAAAATAATAATGTTCACAATGTTATTTTCACAGGACGAATTAGTGATATTCATTTATACTTAAGTGCTGTCGATATTTTTGTGATGCCTTCGGATTTCGAGGGTATGCCAAATGCTATGATGGAGGCGATGTCCTATGGTTTGCCCTGTGTGTCAACAAACAATTCTGGCGTATTGGACATAGCTCGAGATAATATTGAAGCTTTGTATGTTGATGTTGGATCGGTTGAACAAATGTTTGAAAAACTTTCATATTTAATCGAAAATCCAAATGAATGTAAGAGATTGGGATTAAAATCAGAAAAAAGGCTTAAAGAATTCTCCATTCAAAAAATGATTGATACATTTAATAGACATTTGGAGGAGATTCTTTGACTTCAACACATTAAAAATGTTTGGTTAACATTAAGATAAAAATGGTTTTGAAAAAGAATTTTGTTTCAAAATGAAAATTATTTGTAAAAATTACCCCCAGTTATTTTATCCGGAAAAATTATTTCAGGAAGAGAGAATACGGTTTTTTAGAATCAAAAGTTGCATTTTTACTTGATGAAGTGAGTGGCTTGCGAAGCCTGGTCAGGTATCTCGTTGCAGAAAAAATGGGTGATATGCCTGTTATGCAACAAACCAAAGACAGTTTCGAATTTCAGTGGGACCGGCTCCCCGAAGGATATCAGCTGTTGAGCAGCGATACCTGGAAAAGTGCCGTTATAGATACTATATGCAATTTTTCAGATTTTACAGCAGAATGGTTTAAAGGTAAAAAGGTGATGGATGCAGGTTGTGGCCGAGGCCGGTGGACATATGGTTTTGGTAAGTTAGGTGTAGAAAGTTGCGTTTCTTTTGATATTTCAGATACAGGTGTAGCTGAAACAAATAAAGTAGCAGAAGAATTTGGTGAAAATTTCAAGGTTTACAAAAAAAACATTCTTGATGATTTGGGATTTTCTGAAGATTTCGACATTGTTTGGTGCTTTGGTGTACTGCATCATACCGGGAATACATATAAAGGTTTTAAAATCTGATAAAATATGTAAAACCGGGTGGTTTTTTATTTTTAATGCTGTATGGCGAACCGAGGGCAAATGATTTGGGGGATTACAACTATTATCATGAAATATTCGATATGCGCTGTAAAACCAAAAATTTACCCTTTGAGGAAAAAGTTAAAGTACTCGCACAAAAATATGATAAGGATCACTTACATGGATATTTTGATGCTATTTCTCCTGAAATTAACGATCTCTATCGGTGGGATGAGATAGTCGGCTGGTTGATAAATGCAGGTTTCGAAAATATAAAACGCACATTACCCGATCATCCGAATCATCATATTATTGCGCGGAAAAAACTTACCTGAGAGGCTCGATTTATGTGCGGAATTTTCGGAATGTGTTTGCTTGACGGCAAATCTTCAGATACTGTTACCGGACAGGTGAAAAAAGGTGTGGAGTTACTGCGTCACCGCGGGCCAGACGAATTCGGTATTGAAGCTCGTGAGAGTGTATGTTTTGGGCATGCACGATTATCGATTATCGATCTCGAAGGCGGCCATCAACCTATGTGGGACATCACGAAAAAAGGCATGGTCTGTTATAACGGCGAGGTATATAATTTCAGAGAAATACGTCATGAACTCGAAAAGCTCGGATACAGGTTTGCCTCACGCTCCGATACGGAAGTTGTATTAAATGCCTATCTGGAATGGGGCGCCGAATGTGTTACTCGTTTCAGGGGGATGTTTGCATTTGCTGTTTTTGATGTGAAAAAGAAAACGGTATTATTTGCTCGGGACCGTCTTGGTATAAAACCACTTTTCTATACTATTCATAATGGCTCTCTCTGTTTTTCCAGTGAACTCGAATCACTCTACCGTACAATCGGTCCCTTTGAGATGGACATTGAATCGCTCGATGATTACTTAAACTGGCAGTATATACATGCTCCGAAAACCATTTACAAGGATGTTCGTTCTCTACCGCCAGCTCACCTGCTTGAAATCGATCTTAACTCAGGAAAAATCAATGAAAAACGGTACTGGAATCTGAATTTCAGGGAAGACCGTACTCTTTCTGTCGATGATTGGCGCCATCTTTTAGATGAAAAAGTCAGAGAGGCTGTGGATATACGTCTGGTGAGCGATGTACCGTTCGGAGCATTCCTGAGCGGCGGTATCGATTCAAGTCTTGTGACCGGATATATGGCAGAAATAATGGAGCAGCCGGTCAAAACGTTCAGTATCGGTTTCGAGGAAAGTGATTTTTCAGAACTGGATTATGCAAACAGGGTCGCTGAAATAAATCGGACGGAACACCATACCGAAATAGTTAAGGCCGAGTCATTGAGCTTACTGCCCATGCTTGTTCGTCACTACGGCCAGCCGTTTGCCGATTCATCTGCTATCCCGACATACTATGTTTCACGGATGGCGCGGAAAAATGTTAAAATGGTGTTAAGCGGTGATGGCGGTGATGAAAATTTTGCGGGCTATAACAGCTATGAAACGGTCATCAGAGAACTGTATCGTACATACAATGACCGTGCGCTGACAATGAAAAAACGTATACTTCGTCTGGGTTTCAACTATTTCTGGAAATTTAAGCAGTGGGCGCAACTTGGTGATCTGACCGACAAGGCATATGAGCTTCATTGTTATACAGCACGTCATTTTTCACCTATTGAACGCAGAAATCTTTTCCGGCAGGAATATCGGAGTTATGTACGTGATTTTAATGACGAGCGGAGGGCGCTGATGAATATCGGGAGGCAGCCGCTGATCAGCAAGCTACAGAATCTTGATTTAATGGCATATCTGCCGTTTGATATTCTGACCAAAGTCGATTGTGTTTCTATGGCAAATTCTCTGGAGGTACGAGTACCACTTCTCGACCATATTTTAGTAGAAACCGCTGCAACAATGCCCTCGGAATATAAATTTAAAAAAGAGATAATTGACGGTACAGTAAACTATGATAAAAAATTCATTTTGAAACAATTGGCTTTGCAGCGATATCCTTCCGATATTATCTACCGGCCAAAAATGGGATTTGGAGTACCTCTTGGAATCTGGTTTGCGACAACTTTGCAACAACAAATCAGAGAAAAATTGCTTAAGTCCGAATTTCTTCCCTGTCTTTTTTCAATGAAACATATCGAAAAAATCGTAGATATGCACTCTGAAACCGCCGACTTTTCGACCAAACTCTGGAATTTACTTTTTCTTGAGGAATGGATGAGCAGCCATCATGACTCCTTTCCATCTTAAAACATTTATCAATCGTTTCCCGGTTTTAAAAAATACGGCACGGTTTTTCTTTAAATTATACGAGAACTCAGTCTGGAATCTTTTCACTCTGTATTTTAAACTGTATGGCAGACATCGATTTTTTACGGCTGATAAACCTAAAGAAGTACGGTCTGTTTTGCATGTTTCGGTTCTGAGCCACAAACCATATATGCTCTCACTGTTGATGCGGCAAAAAGGATTGAAATCAGAATATATGGCGGTACATGCGGAATCAGGCTGGCTGCAGGTTGGTGATAAGGGATATGATTATAATATTCCATGGAATATGTCAGGTTTGATATTTCGTCCTTTCATTACGCTCCATTTTTTCTGGAACATCATGCGTCGCTATGATGTGATTCATTATCATTTTGCTTCTTTTCTCACTTATGATGGCCGTGAACTTTTTTATCTGAAATTGATGGGTAAAGTGATTGTCGTTCATTTTCGCGGTTGTGATTTACGGCAAAAGAGTGAGAATAATATGAAAAATCCCGAATTGAACTGCTGCCAGGAATGTGAATATCCCAACGGCAGTTGTGAAAATGAGGATCAGATGCTACGAATACGACTGGCACGAAAATATGCCGATCTGTTATTTGTCACGACGCCGGATCTGCTTGATTTCCTACCTGAAGCCGAGCATATACCGTTTATTATGCCGTTTGGTGTTGACATCAATAATATAGAGCCTGCTCCCCGAACTCCCGGTACTTTTCGTGTTGTTACCAGTTCAAACCATGACAGTGTCGATGGTACGAAATATATCAGAAATGCCGTAAAACGCCTTCAACGTGAAGGCAGATCAATTGAACTTATCGAGGTACATAATACGCCCTATGAAAAAGCTTTGTCGATTTACAAGAGCGCTGATATATATGCAGGGAAACTATTGATGGGCTATTATAACAATGCCAATATCGAATGCATGATGATGGGTGTTCCTTGTTTGAGTTACATAAGAGATGAATTTTTTGATCGTATTCCGGATTGTCCTATAATTATAACTCGTCCCGAAACTGTTTATCAAAAATTATGTGAATATATGGATAAACCTGAAGATTTGCAGACAGCAGCCAATAAAGGAATAGCCTTTGTAAAAAAATATCACGATCCTGATATAATTCTCCGCCATCTTATAAAAAGATATAATGAAGTACTCCAATCTTTCTGAAATACACACAAATATTGACTTTTAAAAAAAATAAGTTATTATTTTTAATAAAATAGGCTCACTTTAACCTTTATCCTTTTCATTTTCAGCTTAAGAAGAAAAATACATACATCACAAAGCAAAACCGGGCAGTCAATTGAATTCTGAGATTTTAAATCCGGAGAAACTGTTTCGCTATGGATATAAACAGTCTGCTTCAGTTCATACGACAAAATCCTCTTTTTTCGATCTACAGCGACGAAGAAATGTCCAGCCTGCTCGAAACCGCGGAACTTGAATCTGTCAGTGCAGGCCAGCTTGTCTTTGAGCAGGGCGATGTTGGCGATACCTTTTACATTGTATACAGCGGTAAAATAAGGATACTTCACAAAGACGAAAATCAAAAGGAAGTTAACCTCGGTGTTATATCAAAGGGTGATCATTTTGGTGAAACTGCCCTAATAACCGACCATCCGAGAAATGCGGCCGCACGGGCTGTTGATGACAGCGTGCTATTATCCATCCATAAAGATTCATTCTATAAATACCTCCTCCATAGTTCAAAACAGAGAGAATATTTCGACAAATTTATTAGATTCACCTCGGTTCACCGATTTTTAAAATCCTGCACCGATCTTTCGGCTGTCCCGGTTAAAGAACTGAAAGAACTCATTGATAATTTCAAACCTGAATTTTTCAGTGAGGGGGAGGCTGTATTCCGGCAGGATACTATACCGGACAAATTTTATTTAATCGAACGTGGCAAGATTAAAGTTGTACGGTGGGAAGAAGCAAAACCGGAAATAATTAATTTTTTGCACGAAGGTGATTTTTTCGGAGAAAAAGCGCTTTTTGAAGAAACCGTCCGTTATGCTGATATTATCTGTCTGACCGATTGCCACCTTTTCTCCATAAGTCGCGAAGCATTTAACGAGTTTATTATCAGATCCCCTAAGCTGAAAAAAGTGATTGAGGACAGAATTCAATCCTACAGTACCGAAAAACCTCCGATTCCTTATCATGAAATGATAAAACAGGAACTTGCCGGTCTGAAGGACATAAAAGCTGAAAAGAAACTCCCTGATGAGGATTTGGAGCCGACTGTTGAAGATAAAAACCGCTTAAAGAAACTGACTTCGTATTATCATCAGCACATTCGTTTTCCCTTTATAATGCAGCACGATGAAATGACTTGCGGCACCACATGTATCATGATGATCGCAAAATTTTACGGCAAAAATTTCTCATCGAGCAGACTTCGGGAACTTGCGCATGTGGATATCAGCGGTTCATCGCTGGCAAATCTTGCATCAGCGGCTGAACAACTCGGATTTGCAACACGAGGTTTGAAAATTGATTACGATACCCTTATATCCGCCCATCACCCGTGCATCATTCACTGGCAGGGGTATCACTATGTCGTCATTTACAAAATTACAGACAGTAATGTTTGGGTATCCGATCCGGCTTTGGGGCTGAGAAAATACACAAGAGACTATTTCAACAACAACTGGAATGGTATCACACTTACTCTTGAACCGACTCCGGAATTTGAAACAAAAAATGAAGACAAATCTTCGCTTAAAAATTTCATGCAATTTATTCTGCCTTACAAACAATTGCTCCTTGAAATTTTTGCCGCTTCCCTTTTACTGAACGTTTTCGGACTGGCAACACCTATTTTTACCCAGAATGTGATCGATAAGGTTATTGCACACAGTAATGTGACAATGCTCAACATCATGATCATCGGGATGATCATCGTCCTTATATTCCGGATTTTGGTGAGTATCATTCGTCAGTATCTGATCGTACATACAAGTATGAAAATCGATTTGAGAATGCTCGTCACATTTTACAAGCATATGCTTGCATTACCATTAGGATATTTTAAAGTCAGAAAAATAGGCGACTTCATATCCCGGTTCGGTGAGAATTTGAAAATACGCAATTTTATGACCAATATTGCCCTTACACTTATCCTCGATACGATTTTAATTATTGTGTATCTGTCGCTGATGTTTTATTACAATGCCCATATGACTGGTCTTGTGTTGTTATTCTTACCGTTATTCATCGGAATTACCATTGGATTTTCACCGATTCTCAAACGGTTTAATATTGACTCTTTTGCTGCAAATGTCGAATCAAGGTCTCATTTGATCGAATCTATGAATGCAATCGATACTGTCAAAGCCATGAATATCGAGTATCCGATCCGCTGGAAGTGGGAGGATAAGTTCATAAAAAGTCTGAATATTGATTTTAAACTGAACATGGCTACGATGTATTTCAACTCATTCGGTGATTTTGTGGGTACTATAAGCTCAACAATTATTCTCTGGTTTGGTGCGCTCAAAGTGATGCAGGGTGTGCTTAGTGTCGGTGAACTCATGGCATTTATGTCGTTGATGGGAAGCGTAATATCACCGATAAACAGGATTATTATGGCGTGGGACGATGTACAACAGACTCTTGTATCGGTTGACAGATTGAATGATGTGTTTACTGCAAAAGCGGAATTTCCCGAAACAATGGATGATGAAACAGGATTGGTATTTAAAGAGCCTCGTGGTGAAATTGCATTCGATGAGGTATATTTTCGTTATGGTGGTGAAGATGAGGCTTATATTCTGTCAAATATTACATTTAAAATCGCTCCGGGTCAGAAAATCGCAATAGTCGGCAGAAGCGGATCCGGCAAATCAACACTGGTGAGGCTTCTTGCGCGGTTCTACGATGTGACAGAGGGTAAAATTACGATTGATAATTTCAGTATTAATAATATAAACCTCGCGAGCCTGCGTAAAATTGTCGGCTTTGTTCTTCAGGAGAGTTTTCTGTTTAACGGAACTATCCGTGAGAATATATCGCTGGGTGACCCGGAAGAATCGTTGGAAAAAGTAATAGAGGCAGCAAAAATGGCAAATTCTCACGAATTTATATCGAATCTCGCACTCGGCTACGAAACTAAAGTCGGAGAAAGCGGACTTCAGCTTTCCGGTGGCCAGAAACAGAGAATTGCCATTGCCCGTGTGCTCTATTCCAAACCGAGGATCATAGTTCTTGATGAGGCAACAAGTTCACTCGATACAGAGTCCGAAAGAGCTATTCAGAAAAATATGCAGGCAATTCTTGCAGACAAAACGGCAATAATAATTGCTCATAGATTGAGTACGGTTCGAAATGCGGATAAAATTATTGTTCTCGATGACGGTGAGATAGTTGAAATGGGAACTCACGAGGAATTGATGGACAAACATGGCCTGTACCATTACCTGAACCATCAACAATTAAATTTATAAGAATCACATGTGAACTGCATGGAAAAAAATAACAAACATATTCCTCCGGATGAAAAACAAGGGATAATAACCGTAACACCGATTGATTCACCTTCCGGTAATTATCTTGTGGAAGAGCATTTACAGAGAATGCCGAATATCTTTGCGCGAGGCCTGTTTTATATAATCATTCTGCTCTTGGTGGTAACACTTATATATACTTATCTGGCAAAAGTCGATGTTGTGGCGGAATGCAGATCCGTTGTCCGGCCTGCCTCGCATATAATAAGGATTCTTTCGGACAGAAACGGGTATATTGAACGGGTGTATGTTGCTGAAGGAGAATATATAAAAAAAGGAATGCCGTTATTTTATATCCGTTCCAAAGAGGCAGTGGGATATACCTCAAAAGTGGACGAACTGCTGCGTACCATACCGCTTCAGGAACAGTATTTCGATATGCAGATATCGGTCGTCAAAGATCGTTTGAAGCAGCGTGAAAATCAGAACCGGAATACACTCAAAATACTGCGCCTTAAATTGGATCAGAACCGGCTTTCTTTTGAATCGATAGAATCGGATATCGAATATTGGGAAAATCAGGTCAAAATACTGGCCGGTGAGGCTGAACGTACAAAAAACGGTGTGTCAAAGGGATATATGTCGGTTACGCAATATAATGAAATGATAAGCGAACTTGGGAGAGCGAAAACCGATGTAAAAAAATTACAGTCCGAAAAAGAAATAAGTCTTAAAGAAAAAACAATCATAGAAGAGGAAATTGCAAAAGAAATATCGGATTATGAGAATGAAAAAGCTATTCTTGAAAAGGAAATCAACAATCTCGAATTGCAAAAAGGAACAATGTTACATTCGATGCGAAGCGAACTCGGCATGAATAAAAAAATGTTGACTCTGAATAATGAGGTATCTGATAGTAATACAGATAATGAAGAAAAAGGAAATATTATCCGTGCGGAAAAATCCGGCGCTGTTTCTGAACTGTATTTTAGAAACAGGGGAGAATATGTGTTAATGTCTGATTTGCTTTGCACTATAGTGCCTGAAGACAGCCCTCTGTATATGGATGTAGTTGTCGCAAATAAAGATATAGGATTTATTGAAAAAGACATGCAAATAAAATATAAGTTCGATGCTTTCCCATATACAGATTATGGAATTGTTCGGGGTAATGTGGTCACCGTATCACCTTCAGCGGTTGAAGATCAAACGAAAGAGTTTGTGTATCATGTTCATGGATCGCTTGACCAACAATCTTTTAAAATTAAAGACAAACAATATCCGATAAAGGCAGGAATGACTGCTACTGCCGAATTGGTTAAGGAAAGGAAAAATATTCTTTCGATATTGATTGGAAAATTAAAAAAATAGAGGCGTTATGAATAGGGGAAAAAAATATGTTGATATCATATTCTCATGGGAAAATCTATCCGGAAGAAATTGTAAAATATCTTGGATTGACCGGCAGGTCATACATGATTATAGCAGAAATCATCAAGAACAAGGTTACCGTTGAAAAAGCCGGGGATTTTGGGTTGGTCGCATCGGATGAAGAATTACAGAAGTATGCAGATAACTTCAGAAGCCTTCTCAATCTGTATTCGACGAATGATATGTATCGCTTTCTGGAAAATTCAGGGCTTACGGTTGATGATTTCGAAGCTTTTTGTGAAACTGCAATCCTTGTCGGTCATCTTAAAAATTACCTGTCAGGCGAAGAAAAAATTAAAGGATATTTTGTCAATAACCGTGCTGATTTTGATCTTGTGAGAATATCATCGATAACCGTTAAGGAGGAAAATCTGGCAAAAGACTTAATAATGCAGGTTGAAGAGGATGGTGAGGATTTTCATGTGCTTGCAAGAAAATATTCAACGGATGATACTACCAGATATACTGGAGGATATATTGGTCTGGTTTCCCGCAAAATTTTTCCTCCGGAAATAACGGCTAAGCTGTTTAATGCGTCCGAAGGAGAATTGATCGGTCCGTTTCAAAGGGATGATGAGTACCAATTATTATTAGTTGAGGAGGTGTTGAAAGCCGAGCTGAATGAAAATGTCAAAAATGAAATTAAAGATATTATTTTCAATGAATGGGTATCATCGTTTTTGAAAAACGGCATAAAAATTACGGAAAATTAACTCAAATAATAAAACATTCAGGTTTATGTAACTATGACTTTTTATGTATTCCAGCCCGGAGGATTTCATCATGGCAGACATTAACGAGCTTGAAGTAGCTGTTGCTGAAGTTGTAGATTACCTGAGATTATCGGGTGATTTTGGTTCGGCTCTCCGTGAAGTGGTCAAGCGAAAAATCACAGCGCAGGCAGCAAAGGAAAATGGTCTTACCGTGTCTGATGAGGAGTTGCAGAAAGGTGCGGATACATTTCGCATTGTTAACAACCTCAGCAAAGCCAGCGATACTGAGAACTGGCTCAAAATAATGGGCGTCAGTATTGACACGTTTGAGGAATTTCTCGAAACCAATCTGCTTATCAGTAAATTCAAGGATACTCTTGAAACCAAAGGGGATAAGCAAAAATATATCGATTCCGAAGCTATCAAGGAATCAGTCAGAGAAATGATTTATCAGGACTGGTTAGGTGAGCAATTGAAATAATAGCAGTTTTTGATCAAAGCGGTTCCAATGAGCAGGGGCACAAAATTTTGAGCCCCTGCTTTTGGATTTATTAGTGATGAGGATTGTGTATTTTTAATTTTCAGGACTCTTTGCTACAGGCCGTAACGTAACCGAACCTATTGCACCGAGAAGCGCTGCTCCTGCCGCCAAAAGAAAAGCGGGATAAAATGACCCAACGACATCGGCTATGGCGCCTGCGACACTTGGTCCTAACGCCTGGCCAATCCCGAAAAACAGTGTGATAAACCCGAGCGCGGCCGGTGCAAGCCTCGGGCCGAGGACATCACCACAGGCTGCCGCCATTATTGCCGGTATGCTCCATGCGGTCAGGCCGAAAATAATTGCCGAAATCGTAAATCCCATGGGTGTTGCCCATAAAGCGAAAAGGGAGTAAGCGATAGCCTGCAGGATGTAGACGATAAAAAGCGTATATTTACGACCGATAACATCGGAAACCATACCCCATATCAATCCACACAGCATGCTGAACCATCCCATAACCATGAACAGACGGCCTGCCGCTTCCTGTAAATACCCACCCTCGGATATTAAATGTTTAAAGAAAAAGGTCATGTAAATGATGTAGGAAAAACCGAAAGCGATATAGACAAAACCCAGATGCCAGACTGGTTTTGATCGGTACACAAGCCCCCACTGTAATCCCTTTTTCTTCGGAGCAACAGAAGGTGTGTCCGTATCTGATCCGACCGGTTTCAATCCGAGTTCTGAGGGATTGTTACGCAGGAGTATATAGCTGCCAAGCGCAAGTATCAGTGTAACGCCGCCAAAAAAAAGCCAGCAAACGCGCCACCCCTCATTGCCAAATACACTGAGTATATAAGGTACCAGCGGGCCCAGAACAATAAGTGCTACGGATGATCCCGATGCAGCGATACCGGTTGCCATACCGCGGCGCCGTGTGGAAAACCATGCTGCCATGAGCCCCATAACCGGCACATTGCTTGCTCCGCTTCCGATTCCCGTTATAGCGCGCCAGACCGCAATAGTGTAAAAATTATGAGCCAGACCGGTCAGGATCATCGAGCATCCAGCCAGAGAAAGGCCTGCGGTAATAACCGCTTTCGGTCCGAAACGCGATGCCAGCGCTCCTCCGATTACCGATGTCGCGAGGTAACCTATCAGATTAGCCGTGGCCAGGGCTCCGGCATGCGTATTTTTGATACCAAGACTCGTCTGCATAGCGGGCAACACCAAAGAGTACCCGAATCGTGCCAGACCCAGCGAGCCGAACACAATCAGTACACCCATAATAAGTACCGCCCAGCCATAGTGAATCTTAGTACGGACTAAGGTCATAATGAATTATACCATAAATGTTGTTGTTTGATACATCACGCTTTTTTGTCTTCACCGGGTACTGGAATAACCGGATTCGTATCCATTTTGCCCATTGCATATTCGGTCGGTCCGAGTCTCAGATCTGAATCCATCATTTCTTTCCAGGTCGTCTCTCTACCGGTATAGGCTGAGATACGACCCATGATTGCACACATTGTCGATTCTGCGGTAAGCCGTGCCTCGTTCAACGGTTCTCCGGTCCGAACGGATGTTACAAAGTCCACATGTTCCTGATCGTACGGGCTTCGAACATCTTCGAGATAGGTTACCTCATATGGTGCGGGTTCTTTTGCTTGTCCCGATTCGATTTCAATACATTTCCACTTGACGCTGCCGTCAAGGTTGTAAATGGTATCGGCGCAATTTGTCGATCCCTTGGTTCCGACTATAAACTCCGAGACGTTATTGGCGCAGCCGTTGACCTGACGGCACATGCTGTGTGTGTGCATGCCGTCCTCATATTCGAAATCGATGCTGAAATAGTCAAACTGGTCCCCGGTTACACGACGGGCCCGTCCCCCGAACCCGACCGCTTTAACCGGAAGTTTTCCTGTAAACCAGTTAATAACATCGATATTATGTACATGCTGTTCCACTATATGATCGCCGGAAAGCCATGTCCAGTTTACCCAGTCACGGATCATCCATTCCATGTCCGACCACCCGGGCTGACGTTCACGGTACCAGAGTTGATTCTGGTTCCAGTAACAGCGGGCAGCGACGATATCACCTATAGCGCCGTTTGCAACCTGCTTCAGTGTTTCGACATACTTGTCCTGGTGATGACGCTGGGTGCCGGTTACGACAGTTAAGTTTTTGGTTCTTGCCTGACCGGCAGATTCGATAATGGATTTAGCTCCGACCGGATCGACCGCCACAGGTTTTTCCATGAAAACATGTTTGTTTGCGGCTACAGCCGCAGCAAAATGTTCTGGCCTGAAATGAGGTGGGGTGGCAATCAGCAGAACGTCGACACCGGAATCAATTACTTTTTTATAAGCATCGAATCCAACAAACTGGTTTTCCGGGGGGGTGTCCTGGCCGCCCTTACTTTTATCGGTTACCTGTTTTACAGCTTCATCGACACGGTCCTGAAATACATCGGCGAGCGCGGTAATTCTAAGACTCGGACCGGAGTTGAGAAAATTGAGCGCTGCTCCCCGTCCTCGCCCACCACAGCCGATAAGCCCGGCTTTAATCATGGCGCCGTCTGGGGCAGTTTTGTGAAGATTGGTTATGCTTGCATTCGATGATTTCGGTTGTGATACCATCGCAGGTTTTGACTTGCCGCAGCTTGCCGCAATCGCTCCCGTTGCCAATGCTGTTCCGATAAACATACGGCGAGAAAGATCAGATCCCTGTGTACTCATCATGTTCTCCTCCTTTTATTTTCGAAAAAACGGTTAACTTACCCTGAATACATTGTTTATTTTGCAGCTACGGTTTCTCCTTCATATTCCCGTACAACACGGAATCCAACATCTTTGCTGTCTGAATACCACCATACGCTTTTAGGCGACTGCGGGTCGGTCATCATCCACCTGTCATGGTATGTTCTGTCGCGTCTTGCGGATCGCAAATCGGCCGGATCACTGTTATAGGAACCGCCTCTTATGACATGTTCTTTTCCTGATGACGGGCCTTTAGGGTTGATGAGGACATCTTCGTTTGAATACTGAATGTATGCATCGGGTGCATACCAGTCGAGGCAGAATTCCTTAACATTACCTATCATATTATAAAGTCCCCATGGGTTGGGGCCTTTTTTATAGGGTGAATTGGTTCTGAAATTGCTGTTTGTCTGTGACCACGCGAGAGAATCAACAGCGCTTGTGTCTTTTCTGAACGTTCTGTTTATCCATGACGTTCTCGTCAGTTTTTCAGGATCACCATCAAAATAGTAAGGGCCCGTTGTTCCGGCGCGGCATGCATATTCCCATTCGGCCTCTGTGGGAAGTCTGAATTTTTTGCCGGTGACCTGTGACAGCCATCTGCAGTAAGTCTCCGCCGCATGATGAGTCATGGTAATTGCCGGACGGTAACCTTTACCCCAACCCTGATCCGGCGAACCGTAGGGCGGTGTAGGCCCGGTTATGGCATCGACGCCTGCTGTATCGCTATTAGCGCTTATCGATGCTGTTTTGATGGTATCGGAACTTTCCGTGCCGGTTAAACCCGCTTCGTTTTTGCCCATTGTAGCCGTTCGTGAATAAAAGATATCGAATTCACGCCATGATACCTCGATTTCACCCATCCAAAACTGACTGACCTGAACTTTACACGGAGGTCCCTCATCGGGATTACGGAACGGCTCGTCTTCAGGGCTGCCCATGTTAAATGTCCCGGCTTCGATCGCAATCATATCGAATGTCACGTTGGTTCCCGGAATTGTCTGGGTATAATCTTTGAATTCATCGATATCAAACGGCCGTTCAGGTCGTTTAAATAATTCCTGTTCGCCAATAACAAACTCTTCCTCCACCGCTTCCTCACGGTAATGGCCTACAGTTATGTGACAGTTGATACAGCGTAATTTATCAGTATTCTTCATGTAATATTCGTGTGCTTCGACACCTTTAGGAGTCAATTCACGGCTGTATAGATCCTGATGACATCGAATACATGAACTGTCGTATGTGTAGGTTACTGCGTGTTCAAGCATCGATTTGGTATCCCAGTCAATGCTTTCCACATCTTTGAATGCTGTGCTGTAAGCATCTCTTATTCCAAGACGGGCTTTTTCCGTAAAATAATACAGACCACCTGCCGGCAGGTGACATTCGACACAATGAATTACAACACCGCTTTCATTTTTATAATGTGTCGATTTTTTCCATGAATAATTTACATGCGGGTGGGCGTGGCACATATTACAGAAATCATCAGTCGATGTATATTTAAGTCCTGCGTGACCAAGATATACTATTAACAGACCGAATACAAAACCAAGCAGTATTTGTGAAAATTTTTTAACTAATTTTAAGATTATTCCAAACAGAAATTTAATTATACTAAAAATAATGCTGATAGGCTTAAAAATTATTTTAATCATATTACTCCGCTCTATCGTTTTAGTTTTCGGCAGTCACCTCATCTTTATAAGAGATTGTATACCGGACATGTGTAATAATTATCATATTATTTTTATTTTTCTTATGTAGAAATAGAAGATTAACATAAATGATAATACAAATCAAGAACATTTTTTCTCATATTTTTATCAGAAATTATTATATATACTTGATTAATTGTTGTTTTGGATTAATCTTATAAAATTCCTGTTCTGTATAGTTACAGTACAAATGTGATTATCAAATATTTCTTATTTTAACAATTTGTCGCAAAAGGGAAAAGCATGTACGAAGATTGCATCTGGATTGATTTTGAAACAATGGACCATTTCATGGTTGATGTTTTCAAAGGTGTCGGTGTTCCTGAAGATGAGGCAAAAATTTGCGCTGATGTCCTGATTACATCCGATAAACGCGGCATCGATTCTCACGGCATCGCCCGGTTGAAAACAATCTATTACGATAGAATACGAATCGGAATTCAGCAACCGTTTACCCATTACGAAATTATAAAGGAAGGTCCGACTACGGCGGTCATCGACGGCCATGACGGTATGGGGCATGTTATCGGCTATAAATCGATGGGAAAAGCCATTGAAAAGGCCCGTGCATATGGTATGGGTATGGTGGCGGTCAGAAACTCGACGCATTACGGTATAGCGGGATATTATGCCCTTATGGCGGTTAACGCAGGTATGGTTGGTATAAGCGGTACGAATGCACGACCGTCGGTTGCGCCCACTTTTGGAGTCGAAAATATGCTCGGTACCAATGCGCTGACATTCGGAATGCCCTCGGACGAGGAATTTCCCTTTGTGCTGGACTGTGCAACATCGCTCACCCAACGGGGAAAAATCGAAGTATATGACCGTGAAGGTAAAACATTGCCCGCGGGATGGGTCATAGATCACACCGGCAAGACAAGAACCGACACTCATCAGATTCTCGACGATCTGGTTAAAGGTACTGCCGCACTCACTCCGCTTGGCGGAATAGGTGAGGAAACTGCGGGATACAAGGGCTACGGTTATTCTACTGTTGTTGAAATACTCTCCGCTGCTCTTCAGGGGGGCAGTTTTCTGAAAATGCTTTCCGGCTGGGATAAAAGCCGGCAGGTACCGCACCGTCTCGGTCACTTTTTTATTGCAATCGACATCTCTGCGTTCACCGAGCTTGAGTCTTTTAAGAAAACAACGGGTGATATTTTACGGGCGCTCCGTGCATCGAAAAAGATGCCTGAGGAAAGCAGGATATACACAGCCGGTGAAAAAGAACATATGGCGTGGCTGGAAAGAAAGGATAAAGGCGTTCCCGTAAACAGGGTATTGCAGAAAGAAATGATTATTATGCGTGATGAACTGAATTTGAGCGGATATGACTTCCCATTTTAACATGGAGGGAGACATGAAGCACGTTTTTGTTATCTTTCTGGTATTAATTATGATTCCACTGATTACATTTGCAGACAACAATGGGGAGAAATCGAATATGACACGAATAGCGCATTATGTCGCCAGTACTCACTGGGATCGTGAGTGGTATGAACCGTTCCAGGGATTTCGTATGCGTTTGGTTTCGATGCTGGACGAAGTGTATGATACCTTCGACAAAGATAAAGCGTTCAAAGCATTTGTTATGGACGGTCAGACTATCCCGGTATGCGACTATCTCGAAATCCGACCGGAAAACCGTGCCAGGATTGAGGAGTATGTAAAGGCTGACAAATTTAAACTCGGACCGTGGTATGTCCTGCCTGATGAATGGCTTGTCTCCGGCGAATCCCTTGTACGGAACCTTCAGATGGGTATGGAAACCGCGTCCTCATTCGGAGCGCCGTCCTCACGTGCCGGTTTTATGTGCGATATGTTCGGCCATGTGGGGCAAATGCCGCAGATATTCGACCAGATGAATATTTCCGCCGCTTTTGTCTGGCGAGGTACGCTCGAAAAAGAACTTCACGGCCATTTTAACTGGAAAGCCCCCGATGGCACTATCATTCCTACATATCGTTTCGCACGGACGGGATATTGCACCTATGCGTTTGATGTACGTAACGCAACAAGTGATGAACCGTTCGATCTTGACAAAGCGGTCGATAAACTGGTCGCATTCGTCGAAATGCAGTCCAATCGTTCTAAAGTAAAACCGATTCTGGTATTTGACGGCGGCGATCATCTCGAAATCGAACCGCAGACAAGTAAACTTCTGGCACTTGCCAATAAAAAACTCGAATCTCAGGGAATTACAATAGTCCACAGCACACTCGACAATTATATCGATGACCTCCTTAAAGAACGGTCGAACATCCCAAAGACGCTCGAAGGTGAATTGCGTGAAAGCAGCCGTGACCCCGGTTCAATCGATGAGCAATGGTTGATTCCCGGTGTTCTGTCAAGCCGTATTCATCTGAAACAGCGTAATGCGTTGTGTGAGGATGAATTATGCCTGTGGGCCGAACCGTTCAGCGCCTTTGCCGGGAATATAGGTTATATGTATCCTGCGAGTTATCTATACACATCATGGAAACATCTCATCGAAAATCATCCGCATGACAGTATATGCGGCTGTTCCATCGATCAGGTACATCAGGATATGATCTATCGCTTTGACCAGTCGTACGGCATATCGTCACGGCTGACCGAAAAGGCGCTCAATACCGTTGCGCTGGCCGCCGCACCCCAAGACATGCCGGATAATAGTATAATGTTGGCGGTTTTCAACGCCACCGCGGAAAAAATAGATGAACCGGTCGATCTCGATATCCCGTTACCTACAAACTGGCCGAAACGGTATCAGGAATTTTTCGGGTATGAGGAAAAGTTTTCGTTCAAACTGTTCGATGCACAGGGTGAGGAAATACCGTACCAGCTTGTCTCGCAGGTTCGTGACAGCAAAGGATTCAGACGTCTTCGCTATAAATTCCCGAAAGGAGACAATCGTCACATAGTTACCGTGACAGCCCGATTACATGTCCCGTCATTCGGCTATACCACAGTCATGGTTGAACCTGTGGATGGCCCGACGCGCTATCTTGGTTCCATGGCGCTTTCCCATCGCTCCATCGGAAATGAATTTTTGACGGTACAGACCGAGTCGAACGGAACTATTACCATTAGGGATAAACGAAACGGGAAACAGTATGACCAGTTACTGACATTCGAGGATTGTGCCGATATTGGTGATGGCTGGTATCATGGTCTTGCGGTCAACGACCTGAGATATCTGAGTTCCGCTTCGGGCGCTGATGTGGCCCTTATCGCCGATGGCATAAACAAGGCTACGCTCAGAATCACGGTTACTATGAACGTGCCTGAGGAATTCGATTTCGCAAAGATGATGAGGAGAGAGCAGACCGCTCCGCTGAAAATTGTTTCCGATGTTACGCTCCGTAAAGGTTCGGACAGGGTCGAGGTAACCACAACCGTCGATAACACAATCCTTGACCACCGTGTTCGTGTTCTCTTCCCGACACATATCGATGGTGACACATACCTCAGCGATTCGGCATATGATGTGGTCAGACGTCCCGTTGCTTTGAAAGAGGACAATAACATCCGCCGTGAACTCGATGTGGAAACACGTCCCCAGATCACCTGGACCGCATTCGGTGACGGGAAATCAGGTCTTGCAGTTGTGAGTCGTGGATTGCCTGAAAACGCGGTTATCAACATACCCGATCGTCCCATAACGCTAACATTGTTACGGGCATTTCGCCGTGCCGTGATGGCAAACGACAATCCCGGCGGACAGATTCAGGGGACGCATACCTTTAACTATGATATTGTTCCGGTTGTTGGAGAGATTCCGGTCAACAAGCTGTTTCTGTTAGGACAGCGTGTGAACAGACCTGTGCAAGTTGTCGATATTTTGCCGATCGATGCAGCGAAAAAGTCCGGTGCAAAGACTCTACCCCGCGAGTTATCATTCCTGAACGTTGAGGGTAAAGCGGTAGTAACTTCGGTTCAACGAGATAACGATCACTTACTTGTCAGGCTGTTTAATCCACATGGTACAACTGAAAAAGTTACGTTGGAATTACAAAATGCTCCGGTGAATGCAAAATGTGTGGCTCTGGATGGCCGTGATGATACCAAAACAACCGTTTTATCACAGGGAAAAGTTACGGAGGTACTTGTACCGCCCAAACGTATCGCTACGATAAGGTTTAAGGAATAAAACGATTATTTGACCTTAAAAAGTTATAATAATGATAATTATATGATCTGTCATTCTGAACGAAGTGAAGAATCTGTTTTTTATTATTTTTGAGACTCTTCGTTTCAATCAGAGTGACAAACAGCATTGTGAAATGGATTAATAAAGAGAAACATATGTCAAAAATTCTACAGCATTATAGTATTTCTGTTGAAATGAATGCCGATCAGAAAGATATCGATTTTGTTTCCGAACATTTGAGCGCTGATGCCGAATTGAAAGCGAACTCACCCAAAAACCATCATAAATTATCGGTTTTCGCTCGTAACAATGAAGCTAATCTGGTCGGAGGCCTGGTTGCCGATATTGCCTGGGGCTGGCTATATATCCTGAAAATCTGGATTCAGGAAAGCCACCGTTTTCAGGGAATAGGAACACAACTTCTTAAAACGGCTGAGGCCGAGGCAATAAAATACGGTTGTCGGTATGCCTATCTCGATACTTTCAGTTTTCAGGCCCGGCCATTATATGAAAAGCTTGGATATGAGGTTTTCGGGACGCTTGAAAATTATCCTCCGGGACACAAGAAATATTTTATGCGGAAATTGCTGGATAGTTGATACATTCCTTAAGAAAGAACATGTGTAATGAAAAAAATGTGTGTTACCTTCTGTTTTTTAGGAATGATGTTTTTTGCCGCTGAAATTATTTCTGCCGAAAGCTGGATACGGGTCAATCAGCTTGGGTATCTACCCGGTTCGATTAAAAACGCAGTACTGGTCAGTAAAGACACGAATTCGGTTTCCGGCTTCGAACTGTGCGATGCCCTGACCGATGAAGTGGTTTATACATCAGACAACATCAAACAATTCGGATCCTATGCTGCATTTTCACATGGTTATCGTCTTGACTTCTCGGATTTTAAGAAACGAGGGGCATATTATGTCAAAGCCGGTACGGCACAATCCCCTCATTTCAGAATTGCGACCGATGTATATGACGGAACCGCCGATTTTCTGCTGAACTACATGCGACAGCAGCGATGCGGATATAATCCCTGTCTCAGGGATTCCTGCCATGTTCATGACGGGTATATCATCTACCATCCGACGCTCGATTCCACCTATATCGATGTAACCGGCGGATGGCATGATGCTTCCGACTACCTCCAGTATGTCACTACATCGGCGAATGCCACTTTCCAGATGTTGTTTGCATGGCAGCAGAATCCCGGTTCTTTCGGTGACTCGTATGATGCGACCGGACTACCCGGTGCAAATGGTATACCCGATATACTCGACGAGGCAAAATGGGGACTCGACTGGCTGGTAAAGATGAATCCCCGAAAAGACTTCATGTTCAACCAGATTGCGGATGACCGTGACCATTCTGGATTTCGCCTCCCCAACAGCGACTCGACAAGTTACGGTAAAGGTCTCGAACGGCCGGTTTATTTCTGCACCGGAAAGCCTCAGGGACTGTTCGAACATAAAAACAGGGCTAACGGTATCGCATCGACAGCAGGTAAATACGCTTCGGCGTTTGCTCTCGGGTCGCAGGTGCTCAGGGACTATTATCCCGAATTTGCCGAGACCATCGAACAAAAGGCGGTCGATGCCTATGATTATGGCGTTCGTAATCCGGGTGTGTGCCAGACAGCACCATGTCTTGCGCCGTACTTTTACGAGGAGGATAACTGGGTCGATGATATGGAACTGGCGGCATATCAGTTGTATGAACTGACCGGAAACCGAAAATACCTCGGTGAAGCATCGCAGTATGGCAAACAGGAGCAGTTCACTCCCTGGATGGGCAGCGAAAAAGCCCGTCACTACCAGTGGTATCCCTTCGTAAACCTCGGACACTACTTTTGCGCGAAATCTGAAGACAGTAACGACAGCAGAGAGTTTGTGTCGTATCTGAAGAAAGGTATCGATAATGTCTGGCAACGCGGGAAAGACAATCCGTTTTTGATGGGTGTACCGTTCATATGGTGTTCCAATAATCTTGTTGCGGCGCTAATCACCCAATGTCGCCTGTACCGTGAGGTGACAGGAGATACTGCCTATGCCGAAATGGAAGCCTCGATGCGTGACTGGCTGTTCGGCTGTAATCCCTGGGGTACGAGTATGATTGTCGGTCTCCCAAAATACGGCGATTACCCCGACGACACACACTCGTCTTTAGCCGCAGTGTATAATATTCAGGTTTGGGGTGGGCTGGTGGATGGCCCGGTGTATGGTTCGGTGTTCGACAGTCTGATCGGGTTAACGCTTTACAACGGTGACGAATACGCCGACTTCCAGTCCGATCTGGTAGTGTATCACGATGATTACGGCGACTATTCCACCAACGAACCGACCATGGACGGCACCGCAAGCCTGACATATTATCTGTCCTCAATGCAGAAGGACGGAATGAATGCGAGAGTGGATCGCAACCTGGTGTTTGATTATGGCGGCGTTGTCCGTACCGATCCCACAATGAAAGAAATTAACCTGGTGTTCACCGCGCACGGTTTTGTGGACGGCTATGAAACCATCAGGTCGGTATTAAACAAACACGGTATCAAAGCCGGATTTTTCTTCACCGGAGATTTTTACCGTACTCCCGAATTTGCCCGTATGGTTCATGCGCTAAAAGCTGATGGCATGTATATAGGCGCTCATTCAGACAAACATATCCTCTATGCACCCTGGGAAAACCGTGACTCGACATTGGTTTCCAAAGACGAGTTTCTAACCGACCTTAAGGGCAATTACGCCGAGATGGCCAAATTCGGGATAACGAAGAAAGATGCGCCGTATTATATGCCGCCGTACGAGTGGTACAACGACGAAATCAGTGACTGGTGCAAAGAGTACGGACTCATCCTGATCAACCTGACCCCGAACACTTGGGTGAATCAGGACTGGACAGTACCGGTACCGGAGGGTCCCTATTACAGCAGTGACGAACTTCTCGGGAAACTTAAGAATTTTGAGATCAACGATGAACATGGCCTGAACGGCACCATTCTTCTCATTCATTTCGGCACCGATCCGCGAAGGACTGACAAGTTATACAACCGTCTCGACAGCCTGATCACCGAGTTAAAAGGGAAGGGATACCGGTTTACATCGCTGAGAGAAACGATACGGTAGGGATAAGGCAGGATAGTTTTTTTATTGCATTCTTTTTAATGTAAATCATAGTAGGGACAGGATATATCCTGTCCCTACAAACCAGCACTTATCGCAAATACCATATAAAATACAACAACTTGTTAAAGGTTATTCCGTGACTAATTCATCCACTTCAATGATTCCTTCTTCACGGTGTTTCTGCTCTATTTGATCCGCAAGATCGTCCAAAGCCTTAAAATGTTCTTCCCTCGGATAGCCCTTGATCAATACCGGTTTGAGCAGTTCCGCTTTTATATTCGGAATCATACTTGTTAAAATATCCAGCGATTTCCCGCCCCAACCGTACGATCCGATGACAGAGGCATATTTCAGCTTGGGCCGTAGCGCATTCGCGAGATATGCGCCATAAACAGCCAGAGGATGCGGCCCGGTCAACACCGTTGGCGTTCCGATAACGATTGTCGCGGTATCGACCAGCGCCATTGCCAGTTCACCGATATCGGTATGCGTAAGGTTGAACGGTTTCACGGTGATACCTCTTTTCACCAGCGCATCGGTCAGGTATTCAACCATTCGTGCGGTACTGTGATGCATCGAGACATATGGTATTACCACCTCATTTTTTACAGTGTCGGATATCCAGTCACGGTATGCGTCCATAATAAGTTTCGGTTCACGGTAAATGGGGCCGTGACTTGGTGCAATCATATTAATGTCCAGCGGCTCCAGCTTTTTCATATTGCTCCTGATGGGAATTCTGAACGGCATCATTATTTCAGCATAGTACCGTTTCGCCGCCTGAAGAACCTGTGCATTATCGGTTACATACAGGTCGCTTGTTGCAAGATGCGAACCGAAAAAGTCACAGGTAAAGAGCAGTTTTTCCTCTCTGAGATAAGACACCATCGTCTCCGGCCAGTGTACCCAGGGAGTATGGATAAACTGTAACGTTCTGTTGCCTATTGACAGGATTTCACCATCAGAAACAACCTTGAATTGCTTTTCCGGTATACCCAACAGGTCAATGAGCATATCTTTGCACTTAGCCGTACACACAACCTGTGCATCGGAAAATTTTTGGAGTATGACCGGAATCGACCCGGAATGATCCTGTTCCGCATGATTAGCTATGATATAATCGATATGACCGGGATTGAGTTGCCCAAGGTTTCGCAAGAGTACATCCGTTTTTGACGGATCGACGGTATCGATTAGGGCTGTTTTTTCAGTTCCCTGTACAAGATATGAATTGTAACTGGTGCCGTCGGGCAGGGGAATGAGTTCATCAAATAACCTTCGGTCCCAATCAATAGCTCCGACAGCATTAACATTCGATTTAATTTCATTGTATGCAGTCATGATTTAACCCTTTCATTAACATCTATTTATAAAACTTGATATATTATTAATGGTATTCTGGTATTAAAATACCATAAATAATTTTTTTGTCAAGAAAAAAGTATGGTGCTTGACAGATTCACATTGAATTGGTTATGTTCAAATAATGATAATTTTTGTTATGCGATGAGATTGCTTCGTCATTTCAATTCTCGCAATGACTTAAAAAATATACATGAAATACCGTCTTTTGAACATTTTCATCACTAGCAAAAATAAAGGTATTAACTAAAGAGTTTAGAGTATATACTAAATCCGTTTATCCCTTTAGTTCAGCAACGTTTATAAGTATGTTATATTTCTTTTCTTTGAAAGTAACATGATGGTAAAACAGACAGCTAAAGCAGTCTGTTTTTGTGGTTTGTACCTTTAACAACATGCTTTAGCTTGCTGTTGAATTTCCCCGGTTTTTTTAGCTTAACTAAGGGGATAACAGGAAAAGAAATTTTAACTCCTAATTTAAATAAGGAGGAATATATGGGGACATATAATGTCGGTATCGTCGGTTTTGGCTGGGCGGCTGGCGCACATCTGAAATCCTTTACAGAACTCCCGGAATTCGAACCGGTTGCTATCATGACTCGAAGCGAACTCGATCCCGGACGAATTAAAGCAGAATACGGTGTCGATGTTCGTGTTTACAACGATTTTGATGCTATCATTAATGACGAAAACATCGATATTATCGATATCTGCACTCCTCACCCGTGCCATGCCGAACAGGTAATTAAAGCGGCGGACGCCGGAAAACATCTCATAATAGAAAAGCCTGTTGCGCTCAATTTTAAGGACATGAAAAAAATGCTCGAAGCTGTCGAACGGAATAAAACAATGACCTCAGTTTGTTTCGAGGTGCGGTTCATTTCCGTTGCAAAAGCCATGAAGTCAATTATTCAGGAGGGGCAAATCGGCGATGTATATTATGCCGAGTGTGATTACTTTCACGGGATCGGCCCCTGGTACAAGCAATTTGACTGGAACGTAAAAAAAGACATCGGCGGCAGTTCGCTCCTCACAGCGGGATGTCATGCGCTCGATCTGTTGCTCTGGCTTACCGATTTTGAGGTTGAGGAAGTATTCTCCTACTCGACCAGGAATCCGAACAAAGTGTTTAAGGCATATGAATATGACTCCACATCGGTTACGCTTCTCAAATTCAAAGGCAATAAGATCATCGGCAAAGTGGCGTCGGTAATCGATTGTATGCAGCCCTATGTTTTTAATATGAATATGGTCGGTTCTCACGGCTCAATCAAAAACAATCTGTTTTACAGCAAAAAAATCGAGGGGTTAAACGGCTGGAGTATTCTGGATGTCCAGCTTGTTGACAGTGGTGATGTGGCTCATCACCCTTATCGTGAGCAGTTCGCATATTTTGCCAAATGCATCGATAGTGGCCAGGAAAGCCATAACAGCCTGGGTAACACATTTGAAACTCACAGGGTGATTTTCGCTGCGGATAAATCGGCCAAAACAGGCAAACCGGTAAAGCTGAGCGAGTTTAAGGTTTAAAACCGGGCGTTGATGCAGTTTATAATTTCAACTTTGTCTCTGCAAGTTCAGATGATCTTTATGCTCATACCCATTTATACGAAGCCGGTAACTGTACGATCCGGATGCACGGTTTTGTATATCCCATAATGTCATATGAGCGCCGAAGGAGCGAAAACCGTCCACCGGAACATCGAGAAGCCGGCCGGTGTTGTCGCTGATTTCGAGGCGAACATACCCGCTCATGGGCAGACGGTATTCGAGAGAAGCATGATGGTTGTACGGATTCGCTTTGCCCTGATACAGGACGATTACTTCCGGCTTTTCAGGTTGGCTAAGCTGCTCGATGCCATCGACCAACCTGTAATCGAACGGTTCGTCACACAAATGATACTGCGGCTCAATTTGCCCTTTATAATCACGCTGGAGGTAATAGGTGAGAAGCGGAGTCCTGTTGAACTGATAGAGCGGAGTCAATGTAGCGGAACCGTTTCCCCAAAGGTAAACCGGTATTTTCATTGGATCGAGCGCGTTTGACATACCCCGTTCGATCGCCAGATGAAAGTAACCGAAATTACCCGGTTCATGACCACCGAGCCAGTGGCCGATAATATCGGTGCGAAAGGTATCCTTGCCGAATATTATATAATTACTCATAAAATCCTGAACGGTAACGCCTTTCGATGAATCATCAGTGTTATTAACCGCATCGAAGGGGTGCGGGCCATTATTTCCGCCATCGCCGTCACGGCCGTAAATGCCCTCGATAATATTCAGGCCTCTGGGTGTTACCGACAGATTGTCGAGGGTACGGTGCGTCCATACTTCCTGCCAGCTTCCGCCGTTTTGCCCGGGCTTGTCCCACCTTGGTATTATATGTTCTGCGACATGCCTTTCATAACTCGATTGTATGGCCTTCAGTGCGTTATCCTGTAAATGCGGCGATAATCCCATATCGCTGTCGATTCTGGCACACAGTCTGCAGAAAGGTCTTGTCATTAAACCCTGAAGATTTTTACTGCACAGAGTCAGGCCCATGCCGTGCGCTTTGAATTTGGCCATGTTTAACAGCCATGTGTTTGGGGTATTTATCGGTTCGAGATGGGGGATTTCCCTGAAAAAGACGCCGTTCGGGACATTTGTCCAGTTGAAATCCCGTCCCGGTTCCATGTCGTCGCCGACATCACCTGAAAAATCGTTGCGGAAATCTATGCCGGCACGTTCGGCCATATCGAGGATGCCATATGTTTCGAACGATGTACCCCGGGGATTCTCACGGAGATGTATGTTTTTGCCCGGTATACCCAGTTTCTGAAGGCTCTCATATACACCCTCGGCAAACCAGGGATCGGTGACACAGCCCATTATGTCGTCGACGGGATATTTACCGGCATCCGTAGTCTTGAGATTCATTTTAACCGGAATCGATATCGAAAGAGGTATACCGTTCTCATCACCGGGAACAAAAACGCTTTTTCCAAAAATAAGTCCCGCCTCTATTTTAGCCGCTGTATTCAATCTATGATCAACATGGGTCGGCATAATAAAAACAGCTTCGGGATGGTTTTCAATAAATGGATGAACCGTGAAATAGCCTCTGGATTGCCGACGCGACGGCAACACTTTAATCGGAACGCTTAATCCAAATGCTCCGGCTGCTGCTGTTTTCAGGAAGTTCCTTCTGTTTAACACTAATATAGCCTCCAAATGCTTATTATCTTACCATCCACGCTGTAAAAAATATGGGCGAATGCTGTTGTTATACTCACGGCCGTTTTTCATGAAGAATCCTTTCCAGTAATACGGAAATTCATTCCGCTGCGCCATTTCATCGGTCCACTCTGCCACGATGAGCCAGAGGATAAGGTCGCCTATAATACCTGTGGTAGGGCAAACCTTTCGGTCAAATCCTTCGATTGGGACAACACCCCAGCTTTCCGGTGAATAGCTGTTGAATGCGACATCAACCTCTTTGTAGAGCCTGTCGCCGGATGCATCTCCATCGGTCGAAAACGGTGTAATAGCCATAACGTATGCGTCTTTGTCGCGGCTTTCGCGGGCGACTGCTATCTCATCGGGATGGTTCGATGTATAAGCTCCGATAAGCACAATATCTCCTTTTTTAACCTGATCCGCGTTATATGGACGGGTAATCATCGGGCCGTTTGCCACACCGTTTGCATCGGAAACCAGAGCATGATTCGCTCCGAACACCCACCATTTTGCACCATCCATAACCAGATCGGCAAGTTTTTTCCCGACAGCCTCGAACTTTGGTTTATCCTGACCGACCATGAGGGCTCGTTCGATACATTTATTTATGTAATATTGCGCCCATCCGCCGTTTTGAATTTTACCCTGTGTTGCCTTTAATCCCGCAAATTCAGCAGCGACCATCCAGTACACCGCGGCCTGAGCAAGACCGCCGCCGGGTATAATAGGGAAATCAGGATTCTGCGGTGCTTTAACCAAACCGTTATACCAGGGCATCTGGCTGTCGATGGTCATATTTGCCGTGTCTTCGATGCGGAGGATCTTACCCTCATATTCAATCTGGTAGCCCTCCTCAGGCGGCGTCTGTGCAAACGGGTAATAATTAACCGTCACTGCAACGACACGTATCCCGCGCTTCATTGCATCGATATTTCCCAGATTTATCGTATTGGTGATGATCATATCGTTGGGTGCGAGCTTTTGATAGGCATCCTCTTTGGCGCCACGTTCGAGAAAAGCAAGTACTCCTGGCTGTCCGATACGGTCGAGTGCTGTTTCCTCGGTCGGGAAATGGCCGGAGGTAATTTGTGAGTATATAATACCACCCTTTTTTGAGCGATCGTATGCTGTTCTCATTTCACGTTCGATTATAGGTATCTGTGTATCGTGTAGACCGGTGAGAATTTTCAAAACGCCGTTAAAATATTGGTCCCAAAACGGAGTCACGTCCTTAGCGAGACCATATGCTTTTCCGGCATTCATTGTTGAATACAACGTTGAACCTAAAATTCCTGTACATGATCCGGTAACGAAACGGCGGCGGGAAAGGTTGTTTAGCATAGGTTGGTCCTTTGTAAATTCAAATAATAAGCATTATGTAATATACAATAATATTTATTTGTCGGTAATATATGCCTTTGTCCACAATGTAATTGTTTCAGCGAGTTCTATTGCTTTTTCTACTTCTTGTTTTGTTATCTCAGTCATATAGCCAGGATAGCGGGTTTCAACTGCGTATGGTGTCAAAATGCCAGCGTCCTCAAAATCGGAGGGTAAAGTAATACCGCTGATTTTCAGAATGTCAATTAGCTGGTAAATATCATATGTGAGGGGAAAATCAACATTAGAAAATAAAAGAATTGCTTTGAGTGATTTTTCAACTGCCTGTTGTGCATGAAAACATATTTGTTGTGAGAGTATATTGTCGGGTTCAATACCGAGTTTTGCATATCTTAAATCACTCAGTGCATGCTTGAGCCATTCTTCCGGAGAATTGGGCAGGTACTTATCACGTGTCCAATTCATAAACAACCTTACCTTTTTTTATTGCTTCACGATATATTAATCCTGGTGTCTGAGCAAATTTTTGAAGTTGTTCTTCCTGTAAGACAATAATATCAAGCGACATCATGATTCCTCTTAATGCTTGCCGTATACGGACACTCTCGCTGTGCGGATTTTTGACATAATTTTCTGTGACAACCAGTATATCCAAATCGCTGTTAGAATCCATGTATCCGGTAACATAAGAGCCAAAAAGTATTACTTTTTTAGGATTACTTACTTCAATGATTTTTTTTACAGCAGTTTCGACTTTTTGTGGGGTAATTTCCCACAATTTAGATGTTGAATATATATCTGTTTTAGTCATGTTCATTATTTCTCTTATGTAAAAACCGGTTTTTTTTGTTATGATACTCGAAAATAATGAGTTATACAATTAATAAATTACATGTCTTATGTATATAGCACCTTATGTTCACCCGCATCCCACTTCATTCCTTTGAAATAGGTATTGTACAAACCGGGTGCATCGAAACCTTCCCACACGACCTGATGTTTCCCCGGTTCAAGTTCACCGTCTGCGAGTAGCTCTCCTAACTTTTTACCATCACTGTCGAGGATTTCAACATAGACATGATTGTGTTCAGGCACAATTGATTCAACAGCCATCCTTCTGTCATACTGTTTGTCACAGTCGGGCATTTCCCCGAGTTTTTTGGCTTTCCAGGCTTTGTAATCGAACGGTTCGTTGCAGAGATGATATGTCGGTTCGTTCTGGCCTTTGTAGTCTCTTTGAAGGTATATTGTTCGCAGCGGTGTACGGGGAAATTCATTAAGTTTGGCCGGAGTTGCTTCGCCGTTTTTCCATGCATATACCGGAATATCGGAAGGATCAAGTACATCCGAAAATCCGCGTTCGATTGCGATATGAAACAGACCGAAATTGCCGGGTTCATGTTCCGCAAGCCAGTGGGTTATGATATCGACACGGAACGGATCGAAGCCAAAGACCAGCACATTACTCATGAAATCCCGTGAAGTGTAGCCGCTGGGGCTTTTTTCATGCGGACCTGCTCCGAAACCGTTGCCATCCATACCGTATATACCCTCGACTATATGAAGCCCTTTCGGTGATACGCTGTATGAATCGAGCATACGTTGCACCCATTGTTCCTGCCAGATTCCGCCCTGATAACCTCCCGACGGTTTATCCCAGCGTGGGATGCCCTGCTGTACATGTCTGGCATACAATCGTTCAATATTTTTTTCAAAATCTTTTTTAAGGTATCTACCGTATTGTTGTCCGGCACTTTTCCGCAACTGGTTGTACGGTGTGCAGAATCTTCTGAACAGGCCCGGACACAATCCCTGAAGATTCTTTATCGTCGCGGTGATACCCATGGAATGAGCTTTGAGCTTTGCTATATTAACTAAAAATGTTCCCGGGTCGCCATATGGTGTTATATGGCCGAATGTATCGAAAACAACGCCATTCGGGACTTTCAGATATTTAATAGCGCCCTCATTTACTTGCCAATAGTCTTTATTATAGTCTTCGAGGTTTACGCCGTTTTTTTGTGCCAGATCCTGAAAATCAACTTTTTTGAAAAGCTTAATTAGATCATTAGCAGCATTGGCGTAATATTTCTGAGGGCCGCATTTCATCATTCCCCGTACCCACCCCTCGATGAAGTTCGGGTCTGTGTTTTCCGCCATCAGGTCATCAAGTTTCTGGATACCGTGCCAGTTATGTTTCAGGGTCACCAGTGTGGAATTCGGATAACCTGAATCTGAGGGTACAATAAGTTCCTTTGCAAGTTTATATCCTTCACCATATATGTCATCTTCATCTTTTTTCGTTTTGACTGATGTGAGCTTAATAAATACTGCTTTTGGGTGTTCTTTTACAAACGGGTGAATATCAAATCCATGAGCATAAGTTTTGCCTGAACTCTGTTGCGCCGGTGAAACATGGCTCTCCAAAATTCCTGAAAGACCCGCTGCCGAAGATACTTTGAGAAAATCCCTTCTTTTCATTCATACTCCTATTATTAAAATAATTGAACTTACCAGAATAGACGTTTCCCGGTATCTTTCCTGCGGGTATGCATATTTACTCCAAGTCTGTAGCGCTTTATTTCCTCAAGGTTTTTTACCGGTTCAACGGAATTTTTAGTTAACCGGTATATGTCGATTTTCTTTGGATCATTTTCGCCTAATCCCCGTTCTTTGGCTATCCGCGTATAAATGAGTTCTCTGGGGTCATGTCCCATAATGTATGAACCAACAGCATCGATTTCAAGCATGGACCGGCTTACCAGAATGACATTACACAACTGATCGGTACCGATTTCAAATCCACAACCGTCTCTGCCGATGACACCTTCGATGATATTGAGCGTCGGTTTCATTGCTTCTGCGGAATCGATAGCACGCTGACACCATTGCTCATCCCACATGAGATTTTCTATGCCGTTCATAAAGTCGCTGACTGTATCGGGATCGTCCTTAATCTTTTTGAACGTTTCCCAGCCGCCGCGGGTTTCATATATTGGATAATAACCCTCGTAATCCCAATGTTTGTATCCCTCGGCACGGTGTTTAAGAAATGCCGCCTCCACCCGTGGCTGGTAGTCTTTTACGAAGTCACGTCTGAAATTGATCTCATATGATTTTTCCGCGAGATGCTGCAATCCTGCCCATGTATTGCAATAATGCCCGTAGCCGGTTGCAGGAGCGCCCTGAAGGTTTTTGATACACAGTGTGGTCAGACCGAGATTATGAGCTTTAAGTTTTGCCATGTTGATAAATATAGTATCGCTGTCTCCGATGGGGCGACTGATCGGAATATTTTTCCACACAACGGGGTGAGGGACTTTGCACCAGTTGAGTTCATTTTTGCTGTAATGTGAAAATCTTCGATACGATGTTTCGATGAGATTGATATCGTATTTGTCAAAAACCGAATAAATGCCGGTTTTTCTGTGGATACGGGCATTACCACCTCGCTCGCTCACAATTGAATTGGTATTGCCGATTTCGCGTAACCCGTGGATAAATCCTGCTATAAAATCCGGTGAGGTGTTTATCCCTACAACCGGGCTCAGTACAGAATCCGGCACCGTTGTAAAATTAGGCTTTATAAGCGTAGCGCCGCCTTTATGGGTACCCTTGACAAATATCCTGTTAACAGAATCCTTTCCAATCTGCTGGAGTTCCTCCTGTGCAGCAGTAAAAAAACCCCGGTTATCTCTTGGTACATCAACATGTGTCTCGATCAGGAAAACTGCTCGGGGATTATTCAGTATCTCAGGCCTGATTTCCGGGATAGTGTTTTTTTCTTTTCCCGATTCGAGCAAACAAAGGGCCTCTTCAATGTCAATTCCGCCAGCGCTGCCAAAAGCTTCTACACTTTCAGGTACAGCGAGAGCCGAAAGAGCAGAACCGGCGAATATACCGCAACTGACCGCTGCTTTTTGAAGAAAAGTTCGGCGTTTCATAATATTTCCTTTTCAAATTTATGTAAAAAGGATAGCTTAAATTGGTATGGATTTCAAGTAATTTATCAGCTCACGTGTCATATTTCCCGATTTTAAAATATTTATGCCATATACCGATATTATTATTACATTTTAAGATAAATCGGGTTAAAAAACTCTTATCATAAAATATTTAACAAAAAGGAATTCATATGACCTCAAGAGAAAGAGTATTAAGTTCCTATAACCGAAACGGCTATGACCGAATTCCGGTTAAACATGAGGGGACTCCTGAAATTAACCGTATGATTATGAATCATTTCGGACTAACCAATATCGAGCAACTGCTTCGTGTTGTCGGTGATGATTTCCGCTATGTGGAACCGGTTTACTGCGGGCCTGAATTACGTAGGTTCCCCGATGGTAGTGCCGAGGGTTTTTTCGGCGAGCGATACAATTATGCCGAATTTGACGGCGGCAGATATCTGGAGTCAGTGTACCAACCATTTGCCGGAGTAAACAGGCTTGAGGATCTGGACCGTTCACATTTTCCGAAAGCTGACTGGTTCGACTATTCGACGATTAAACGTCAGTGTGAAGCACTAAACGGGGAATTTGCGGTGTGCTGTGGTAACGCGGGAGATATGGATTTCATTAACGGAATCGGCCGTGCAAAAGGTATGGAAGAAGTACTTATAAACCTGATTGAAGACAATCCTGCCTATCTGGAAATAATGAATGCCCGTTCCGAATTTTATATCGAACAGCACAGAAGGATACTTGAGGCCGCAGATGGATTGATTGATTTCACTCATATCGGTGAGGATCTCGGTAATCAAAACGGTAAAATGATCAGTATGGACATATTTGATAAACATTTTGTTCCGAAGTACGGTAAATATTTTGAAATGGTTCATCGTTACGGGGCAAAAGTGATCATGCATATGTGTGGCACTGTTGTCGATTTTCTGCCGAGATTGATTGAAATGGGCCTTGATGTTTATGATGTTGTTCAACCTACCATACCTGAGATGGATATTGCTGCGCTCAAGTACAGATTTGGTGACAAACTGGTTTTTTGTGGTAGTGTCTGTGTCCAGACAACAATTGCATGGGGGACAACTGATGAAGTCGAAAGAGAAGTAACCCGCCGTCTCGAACTCTTTCCCGATGGAGGACTGTTCCTCGGGCCTTCGCATGCCGTGCAGGTCGGATCACCGCTGGAAAATGTTCTTGCAATGTATAGAAAAGCCGGCAGCCTGTGCGAAAAAATCGATCGGTCAATACTTGATATTCAGGATACGAAGGGTAATATAAATGAAATATCCATATCGAAACTTTTTTAATTAAAGGGAGAATAGTGAATGACTTCGACTGTCATAGTGTTTTTAATAATGAATAATATTAAAAAATACCGGACTATAATTGTTTGTTTTCTTATTGTGTTGGTAAGTATACTGTGTTTTCCTGTTATGCAATCTGAAGGAACGGTTCTCCTAACCGATGCCGAATTGGTGCAGGCGAAAAAAAATATACAAACCGAACCTTTAATGTCGTATTTCAGGAACCTTTCAATAGGGGATGGAGGGCAGGCCGCTCCGGTATTGTATCTGCTTACCGGCGAGAAACGGTTTGCCCTGAAAGCACAGGAAACAGTCCATAATAACCTCGAATTTCTCCGTAAAAATATACCATATATGGTCAATATCTGGATTCTTCGTACTCCCGGACCGGTAGTATCCGCTCTGCTCGCATATGATATGACAAAAGACAGCGGTGTTTATTCACAAGTAGAAATCAGTGAAATACAAGAAACACTGACATGGTGTATTACTCATTTTCTGAACGAGGGTACAGATCATATCGGCAAGGGATTTCTCTACCAGACCGATTACATACCGGAGGATATGGAAGACTGGGTGATCGCCAATATGAATATCCACCGTCTGTTGGCTGTGGGTTTGTATGCTATGGTATTTCCCGATGAGCCACGATCCGATGAGATCATCCGGTACACCGAGGACTACTTCGAACGGATTTTGAGTCTCGGGTCACGGTCCGGCGGAACTTTTGCGGAAAATCCACGCTATATGGGTGGTGTCCTTCAGGAACTGTATATGCTTGCGGCTGCGCTCAAAAACGCCGGAAAGAGGGATTTCTTTCAGGATGAAAGACTCATCAGAATGTTCGGCTTTTTCGCCGAAAGTATACCGGCGCCCGGTATGCAGGGAAAGTACAGGCCTACTATGATTGCTGCCGATGATGCGCATTGGTGGGAAAACCAGTCTGAAATATTATCCTGGGCCGCATCACGGTACTATAAAACTGACCCGACGAGAGTGGGGGAATGGATATGGTGCTGGAAAAACCTCGGATCACTAATGACAGATAAAAGCCTTCTCTTTGTCAATCCCGATATTGAACCAGTCAAACCGGACTATACAAGTTATCTGCCGGGAATGGGATATGTGATCCTCAGAGAAAGTTTTGCAGATCCTGATGAAACTTTCTTTTTAGGCACCTTCGGCCCTGAATTGGGAACATCGAACCGCACCATGCATCATCATCCCAATCACGGGGATTTTTCTCTCATCTGGCGCGGGTATCCGGTTATGCTGACACGGGGCTGTGCATCGTATGTATGGTCGAGAAGAATGCGTGACCAGACCGATTTTTCCCACAGTGTCGTAACATTCGATGGGGCAGGAGAATCTTCTGTGATTCCCGAAAAAAAATATGATTTACCGGCCCTCGAAACAAACGCTACATTCGATGAAACATTAGTCCGTGATTATTATCCTGACGGTATCACAAATTATGTTTCAGCTAACAGTTTCGATTATGTAGCCGGCCATGTGCGTAATTGGGGAATCGGGCTTCCCGCTCCGTTCAATGTTCGTCATTTTATTCATCTGAAACCGGACGTTTTTGTTATCTGGGATCAGGTCAGATCACCCTATCCGCTGCAGTGGAATATGCATCTTCCAGCCGAGAGTGTAAGACAAAATGGCAGGAGCATTGAAATAGTTAATCATGATGGTGTTGAGGTTATGATAGATTTTTTGCAGGATGAACCGCTTGATTTTACACTCGACTGGCCACTGGAAAGCATCCGTCGCGAATGGCCGATGGTATTGAGTTGTCCGTACGGCAAAGGGATGTTTATTTTCAATGCACTCGATATTACCCGTCAGGTAATCGAGAACAACCATGAAGGTGCTATAAAAATTCTGGAAAATCTCCTGTCATATCCTGCACAGCCAAAACATATTGGCCTTATCGAGACAGACGGCCAAACCGAAACAGTCCTTAATAAGTTAGGATTTTCCTGCGAATTGCTCGGTTATGAGGATCTTGATGGCGACCTTTCTCGTTTTGACCGTATTATTGTAGGACATTTTGCTGTTCTCGTCCGTGACCGTGATATGCTCGATTATCGAGAAAAACTTTGGAAATATGTGGAAAACGGCGGTGTGTGTTACTGGGCATACCAGTTTGCATGGGGATGGAAACCGGGCGATACATCGGGGCCTGGGTATTTCCCCTATACACTCATGGTCGGCGAGGGCACCTCTGTGCTCTGGGGTGAGGGTATCGAACTTGACCGGCCGTTGACCATGGATAATGATTCCATCTGGAAAGGCCCAAACCATATCAATCCTGAAGACTGGCTTGGCTGGCAGGTTGGAGCGCCTGATACACTGAAACTTCTGCATTATAACCAAAGGCCGAATACCGACCGGGCGAGAAACATTCCCGTCTACTATTCGGATTACTGGAATGTGCATGCATCGGCACTGCGGACATATAATATCGATGTACCGCAGACACGGAGCAGATTTGGACCGTACCGCTGGATTAAAGTTCATCATGAACCATCCGATGATTATTTCGCCGTCCTGAGGTTACGGAAAAAGGGTTTGCCGGGAGCTGAACAGTTCGCAGAAATTCTCAAAGGTACAGAAAATGAAACAATAATTCACCATGATGACAGCTATTGGCGGATACTTTTGGGTAATCACCCGGGAAACACCGGTAATCTTACCGTACTGAAATATGATAAATCGCAGGTGGAATCAAATTCAGCACGCTCAAAAAATGAGATACCCGATATTTTAAAACAAAACGCAATATTACCCCGTGAAATGCTGTTTGCCGATATGAAAGACATTGAAACCGGCGGTCTCAAATTTTCGTTCGAACATCCTGCGACTTTTTTGTATGATGCGTCAACACAAGCTGGGCGAATTTCCATGCTTGATGGCGGAAAAGTTACTCTGCCGTGGGAACTGGAGAATATATCGATATCGGGTTCATCTATAAAATGTGATCATGTCGGAAACAGCACAATGTTCGGTCTGCCACCGGGTGAATTTACATTGAAGATGGTTGGTAACAAGTTGATACTTGACCGGGAGATTTTCGCAGTCCGCGTGAAAGTGGTCGATCGAAACAATCAACCGGTACAATGGGTGCATGTTTTCCGCGATTTACCCGGAGATAGCAGAACGCAGTTTCAGGGCGCTACCGATGCTCAGGGTTTTCTGACTATGAGATGGGATGGGGAAGAAAAGCAGAGCATCACGTTGTCCAAAGGTAAGCAAAAAATCAGAAACACAGTGCATCCGGGGGAACAGATAATTACGTTTTAAGCAAAAACACAGGTAATGAAAAAAATAACGCCAATTGACCTGAGATATTATCCCTATTGAAAAGCCCCGATTGAGCGAGGTTTTTCCGGTAAAGAAACGAAGCATGTCTGAGCCGCCGAAGCTGGTTATTGAACCTGTCGAAACACAGCGAAAGCGGTGAGTTCTGCGTTTCCCGGAAAAAAGCAGTGAAAGTGGAGAAAGGCTTTTCACGAGGGCGCGCTTTCTTTTGTTACTTTTCTTTGTTGCGTTCAAAGAAAAGTAAGTAGAAAAATCATAAAGTCACAAAATATTTTAGGAAAAGTTAAGTTTGTTTGTTCTTTTAACTACAATGAATTTGTGACTTTTTTTAATTTTTCGGATTGGTAATAAACGGATGTTATCAATCTTCAGATGAAAGTACCATGAAAAAAACCCATATAGTAATTCTAATCCTTGTCATATTTTTTGTCATTTCATTTTTGACAAACATTTTGGGTCCGATTATCCCCGATATTATCGATAGTTTTAACCTGAATCTGACACTGGTTGCATTTTTACCTTTTGCTTTTTTTATTGCTTACGCTTTTATGTCAATACCGGCAGGAATCGGTATTGAAAAATTTAAAGAAAAACCGGTTATTATTGCATCTTTTTTCATTGCCTTTATAGGATCAATATCTTTTGCCCTGAATCCGTCTTATATCATTTCGATTATCTCTCTGTTTTTAATCGGAATGGGAATGGCGATGCTCCAGGTCGCGCTCAATCCACTTATGAGGGTAGCGGGTGGAGAAGAGCACTTCGCATTCAATCTGGTTATGGTACAGCTTGTTTTCGGTTCGGCATCGTATATCAGCCCACTGGTTTATTCATATCTCGTTACCCACCTGTCGCAGGAAACCGGGGAAAATAATTTTTTGCTCAAGTCTCTGGCCTTAGTAGTACCTGCAAATTTGGCTTGGATTTCCATATACTGGATATTTGCCCTTATTTCATTGATTATGTTGATATGCATGTATTTTGTACGGTTGCCACAGGTTCAACTTAAGGAAGATGAACGTGTAGGTGCATGGAATTCGATCAGGAAATTGTTAAAAAACAAGACGGTATGGCTGTTTTTTCTGGGAATATTTGCATATGTCGGATCGGAACAGGGAGTCGCGAACTGGATGTCAAAGTTTTTAGCTGTATATCATGGGTACGATCCTCACGTGACAGGGGCAAAAGCAGTGTCATGGTTCTGGGGACTTTTTACTGCGGGTTCGCTGCTTGGAATGGCTCTTTTGAAATTATTTGACAGCAGGAAAGTTCTGATCTGGTTTTCAACGGCTGCAATGTTTTGTCTGACATTAGCTCTTTTCGGGCCGTCGCATATATCCCTGATTTATTTCCCGCTGATCGGATTTTTTGCTTCATCCATGTGGTCGATAATTTTTTCTCTGGGGCTAAATTCATTCTATAAACATCACGGCGCATTTTCCGGTATATTATGCACCGGCATTGCGGGCGGAGCAGTTGTCCCCCTGATTATCGGAGGATTGGGCGATCTTTTAGGACTTCGTTACGGATTGATGTTTCTATACATCACTTTAATATACATCTTCAGCATCGGTTTCTGGTCGACACCCCTCGTAACCAACAAGACTATAAATCTTTCAAAATTAACGGGAAAATTAATAAGAAAACATTAAAACTCACTCTTCATTGTTCCTGTACACTTCTTCTTTGATTCCTTCTATTTCCTCGGAAATTTCGAGCCATTCCTCTTCGGCATGTTCTTTTCTGTTTTTCAGGTTTTCGTATTCATTAAGCATATCATTGAACAGTTTCTGGTCTTCACAACTCGATGGATCAGCCAGAACAGCCTCGATTTCGGTGATACGGGCTTCAAAAACCTTAATTTCCTTTTCGATTTTTCCGATTCGGTTTTTGAGATGTTTTGTTTTTTGGTGCAGTTCATTGCGAAGTTCACCCTCGCGGCGTTTACGCTCCTTGTCAAGCTCCCTGCGATTGGGGCTATCGACCGAATCCGGTACGGCTATATATTTAGCTGCTGCTGCTGATTCCTGTTCTTTTTTGTAACGGTAATCGCTGTAGTTGCCGAGATAGACTGTCACTGCTCCGTTATTAACCTCGATGATTTTGTTTGCTGTCTTGTCGATGAGATCACGGTCATGTGTGACGATGCAAAGGGTGCCGTCATACGAGGACAGTGCATCGACAAGCACATCCCGAGAGGGAATGTCGAGATGATTTGTCGGCTCGTCCATGAGAATAAAATTGGCAGGCCGCAGAAGCAGTTTTGCAAGTGCAAGCCGTGCTTTTTCGCCACCTGAAAGGACGGCAACTTTTTTCGATACATCATCCCCGCTGAAAAGAAAAGCTCCGAGTACCGTACGAAGCCGCTCATCGTTTTCATCCACTGCTGCCCGCCGAAGTTCCGCAAGCACGGTGTTTTGATCGGCAAGCTGTTCGGTCTGAAACTGGGCGTAATAGACACCCCGGACATTGTGGCCAAGTGTGCGGATTCCTTCGGCGGGACTGAGTATTCCTGCCAGCAGTTTCAAAAGCGTGGTTTTACCCGCGCCATTAGGTCCGACAAGAGCAACCTTGTCGCCTCTGAGCAGTATCAAGTCGAGATTACGGTAAAGGAATTCATTGTCGTCATATCCGAAACCGATCTTATTCAGGTTAATGACATTTTTACCGCACCTTGGAGACGGTGGTATGGAAAGCCTTACCGTTTTTTCTTTTCGTGCCTCGGTAACACGTTCCATTTTCTCAAGGCGTTTGATACGGCTTTGTACCTGTGTCGCTTTTGTGTTTTTTGCACGGAATCGGTCGATGAAACGTTGTTCACTATCAATAAATCGTTCCTGATTTTTTATGGTGGCTTCTATTGTTTCCCGTTCCTTTTCACGCACCATCAGGTAATTAATGTAATTCCCATGATAGAGTTTGGCCTGTGAAGGCTCGAGGGCGATAATTTTTGTTGCAGTATTGTTAAGGAATGTACGATCATGGCTGATAAGCAGCACAGCGCCGGCATAATTTCTGAGAAACTGTTCAAGCCAGACGACTGCATCGAGGTCGAGATAGTTAGTAGGTTCGTCGAGAAATAAAATGTCGGGTTCGCTGAGCAGAAGCCTGGCAAGTCCGGCACGCATGACCCATCCGCCGCTGAATTCGCTGACCGGTCTTTTAAAATCACTTTCGCCGAAACCGAAACCGGCCAAAATTGTTTTTGCCTCATATTCGAGTGTATAACCCCCGGAATGCTCATAATGCGTTTCTATTTCACCAAGTTCCGCAAGAAGTTCCCGTTGTTCATCTGGGTCGGTTGTTACAGCAAGATTTTCGTGGATAAGTTGCCTCTTATGTTCCAACCGCTGAGCGAGTGAACGGGCGCGAGCAACCTCGCTGAGCAAATCGTTTTCGGGATTAAGCGACTGGTTTTGCTCCAGATATCCGATGGAAGCGCCTTTCTGAATGAAAACGTCGCCGGAGTCGCAATCGGTTCTTCCGGCAATTATATCGAGAAGTGTTGTTTTCCCCGAGCCGTTCGTGCCAACAATTCCGAGACGGTCCCGTCCCGTAAGGGTGAATGACACGTCTGAAAAAAGAGTACGGTCGCCGAATGATTTTGTTATATTGGAAACTGTCAGCATATTGATTACGTAAATAAGTGGTGAGTGAAATTTTAAGAGTACAAATATACGCTTTTACTTCGCCTTTAACAACGAATTATAGATCAGATATTTGGCCCGATTAAAACATATGAGTGATTCAAAATGAAAATTCTTTTCGTGTGTTTCGTATTTTTTCATTGTTTAAGAACAGGTTTGAAAGTGTTCATTTCCGTTGAATAAAACTACCAGAAAAATTTTTAATAGTTAAATATTGTTTACCATTTGCGATGTTTCAATCCCTGATATTTCTTATTATAGATGTTAACGTTTGCAGTTTTATCAAATACGAAAGGATCACTGTATGAAAACGAATCGGTTAGCTGTTTTTGTGCTTATTATGTTTTCAATAACCGCAAATAGCGTTATTGCCGAACCTGTTGAACGTAAATATGCACCGGACCGTAAAGTTGATATACTGCACATCACCATCGATGTTACCCCGAATTTTAAGGAGAGAACCGTATCGGGAACAACAACGATTTCATTTGCGCCCATAGCAAAACCGCTTACCGAACTTCAGCTTAATGCAGTCGACCTGACGGTCACTTCGGTCACTTCAGAGTCAAAAATCGAAGGGTATACGGTGACTGATGATTTTGTAATCATAACATTCGATCCGCCGGTTGCTCCCGATGTAAAAACATCGGTAACGCTTACTCACGAAGCGGAACCGAAACTGGGACTTTATTTCCGGACTCCGGACATGGGATACCGTGAGGAGGATACACACCTCTGGACACAGGGAGAGCCGCACGAGGCTCCGCACTGGTTTCCCAATTATGATTATCCGAATGAACGTTCATCATCCGAGGTCATATGCCATGTACCGCAGGACATGACTGTTGTGTCGAACGGCAGGCTCATCACAGAAACAATCGATCGGACAACCGGACTGAAAACGGTATGCTGGCTGCAGGAAAAACCGCATGTGAATTATCTGATAGCTCTCGCTGCCGGTAAATTCAAAAAAATCGAATCAACCTATAAAAATATACCACTGGCGTTTTATACTCCGGCTTCTCAGATAGAACAAGCGTCGAATTCATTTAAGGATACTGCAGATATGGTAGGTTTTCTCGAACGTGAGATAGGTATTCCTTACCCATGGAATAAATATTATCAGGTTGTTGTTGATGACTTCAGTTGGGGCGGCATGGAAAATACCACAATGACGATACTGAGTGACAATACCCTGTTTACCGAAGAAACGGAAAATATTCGTTCCAGCCAGCAACTTGTCGTCCATGAGCTTACACATATGTGGTTCGGGGATTATGTAACCTGCAAGGACTGGAGTCATTTATGGCTCAACGAGGGATTCGCCGTATATTATGCTCACCTCTATGACAGGTATAAAAATGGCCCGGATTCAATGCTGTACGGGCTCTATAAGGATTCACAGCGTGTTCTTGCGGAGCGGGAGGTTCATAATCCTATTGTGTATAAGGAATATGAGGATGCAGATCAGCAGTTCGATTATCGTGCCTATCCGAAAGGAAGCTGGGTACTTCACATGCTGCGCACTGAGCTTGGAGATGAACTTTTCAGTAAGTGTGTGAAAACCTATGTGGAACGTAATGCTCTCTCAAGTGTAGTTACCGAGGATTTCAACTCGGTGATCGAAGAACTGACCGGCCGTTCGTACGACAGATTCTTCGATCAGTGGGTATACCATGCGCGACATCCCGATCTGAATGTCAAATATTCGTGGTCGGAGAAAGAAAAACTGGCAAAAGTCACGGTTGAACAGACTCAGACGGTTGATGATAATGTTATGCTGTATCATTTCGACACAAAAGTTCGCTTTGTGGTGAATGACGCCATTGTTGACAGGAATATATCGGTCGATAAAGCCAAACATGATTTTTACTTTCCGCTGGTTGATGAACCGGAAATAGTGAGGTTTGATCCCGATTACGGGCTATTGTGCACTATTACGTTCGACAAACCGGCAGAGACACTTTATGCACAGCTTGTAAATACGGATGATGTAATCGGTCGTATTAGGGCTGTCGAAGCGCTGAAAGAAAAAAAGGACAGGAAAACGGTGGAAAAACTGCAAGAAGCGCTCAATTCGGATTCATTCTACGGTGTCCGTATCGAAGCATCGTCGGCGCTTCGTAATATCCACACCAACGAGGCGTTCGATGCCCTGTCAGCTTGTATTGACCAGCCCGATGCACGGGTCAGGCTTCAGGTAGTTCGGGATATCGGCGGTTTTTACCGGCCCGAAAGCCTGAAACTGACAACACAAATACTCGAAAAGGAACAAAATCCCGATATTCTGTATGAAGCCATACGAAATCTCGGCCGGTATCACCATCGAGTAACAAAAAAAATGATTACCGGGTTTCTTCAATCTCAATCATACCGTAACAGGCTTACCGATGCTGCCATATCGGCGATACGGCAGCTTGATGACCCTGTTTACATAAAACCGCTGCAGAAAATCCTTGAGAGTAGGGAGAAAGATTTTACGTCCTTTGGATTTGTACAGGGGCTTGATGCACTGGCGTATATAACACGAAACGAGGATGATAAATCCGGGGTGAGGGAGTTTCTGACCGACAGGGTAAACCATAAAAAAATGCGGGTACAGATCGGCGTTATCGATGCTCTCGGTACTCTTGGCGATCCCAGGACGATTCCTGTACTTGAAACATTCGCTGGTAATGATTCGGATGACAGAATACAGAAGGCCGCACAAAATGCATTGAAAAATGTTCGTGAGGAAAAGGATATAGTACCTGAAGAAATCATGTCTCTTCGCGAGGTTGTCGATGAACTTAAAAAAGAAAATGATGAGGTGAAAAAAGACCTGGAAGATATAAAAAAGCGTCTGGAAGCCACTGAAGAGGGAAAAGAGGGTAACTAATCCGAGTAATTAAACTTTTTCAATAATGGTAAAAAACCCTGTCATTTTAATATCTCTTGTCATTCTGAACGAAGTGAAGAATCTCGTATTTATTTTTTTTGAGACTCTTCGTTTCACTCAGAGTGACAGTCTATGAATTATAGTCATAAGAACCATATTTTTAATTTACGAAAATTTTTTATGAATTATTGGAAATAATAGGATTTACCCAAAACAACTAAAAAAACTATGACCACAAAATCCAATACAAATACACTCAAACTGTTTCATCCTCTTGTCAGTAAATGGTTCAGGGAAAATGTCGGAACACCGACCGATATACAAAATCAGGCATGGCCGTGCATTGCTGAGGGAAAACACGTGCTGGTCACAGCCCCGACCGGCAGCGGGAAAACACTCACTGCATTTCTCTGGGCGATCAACAACTTTCTGGTTGATCTGAATACTATTCATCCGAAACGTGTCCTGTATATTTCTCCGCTCAAAGCTCTCAACAATGACATCAAACGAAATCTGAGTGAACCGCTGGAGGGCTTGAGAACTTTTTTCGAAAAGACAGGAGAGTCTTTCCCTGAAATACGGATTGATGTTCGAAGCGGAGACACCGACCCTGGTGATCGCCGTCGAATGCTGCGCCATCCGCCGGAGATATTCATTACCACACCGGAAAGCCTGAATGTGCTGTTATCGTCGAAAAGCGGTGAACATCTGCTTTCGGGTTTCACCACGGTTATTTTAGATGAAATACATGCGGTTGCCGATGTGAAACGCGGTACTTATCTGATGACGGCCATTGAACGACTGGCGCCGTTATGCGGCGAATTCCAGCGTATCGCCCTCTCAGCTACGGTTAAGCCACTCGAACACATAGCTGATTTTATCGGTGGATACAGGATTGTCAGAAGTAAGGGTGAGTATCATTATGAAAAGCGTAATGTTACCATTTTAGAATCAAAGGTTAAGAAAAAATATCAAATCGATGTAAATTTTCCGGATACAGACACTGAAAACAAGAATAATGATGCGTGGTGGGACTCATTCATAAACATTTTACGCGGGCGAATCGATTCTAACCGTTCAACACTGCTGTTTGCCAACAATCGCCGCATGGTAGAAAAAATCACGCGCCTGATAAACGAAAAGGAAGAAACGGATAAGGTCTATTCTCATCACGGTTCTCTGGCGAAAGAAATCAGGTCGGTTGTAGAACATAGACTCAAGAACGGTGAACTATCAGCCATTGTTGCCACAAGCTCACTTGAACTTGGGATCGATATCGGGGCTGTGGACGAAGTAATTTTAGTACAGACACCGTATTCCCTGGCATCGGCAATTCAACGGATAGGGCGGGCAGGCCACGGTGTCGGTCAGGTGTCGCATGGAAGTTTTGTTCCTATGCATTCCCGTGACCTGATCGAAGCTGCCGTTCTTGCGGCGAATATCGATTCAGGTGATATCGAAACAATTAAGCCGCTTGAAAATCCGCTGGATGTACTGGCTCAGGTTTTACTTTCAGAAACTCTTCATGGACACCGTGATATAGATGAACTTTATGCTGAAATACGGGCTTGCAGCGCTTACCAAAATCTGAGCCGCAAGGAATTTGACCTTGTTGTCGAAATGCTTGCCGGGCGGTATGCCGACACCAGAATTCGTGAACTCAAACCCCGTATCAAACTCGACCGTCTGAATAATACCATCATTGCAAACGATAACGCGAGGATTCTCTTGTACATGTCCGGTGGTGTCATACCCGACCGTGGGTATTACAACCTTCGTGTTGCGGAATCGAAAGCGAAAATCGGCGAACTTGACGAGGAATTTGTCTGGGAACGTTCTCTCGGCGATGCGTTTCCGTTCGGGAACCAGATTTGGCAGATACTCCGTATTACCCATAACGATGTTGAGGTTAGGCAGGTGACAAAAAGCAACTCACTTGTCCCTTTCTGGAAAGCGGAGGCTTTTAACCGTTCGTTTCATGTATCGGAAAAAATCGGCCTGTTTCTTGAAAACGCCAATAACCGGCTTAAAACCGGGGAGTTCAAAGAAGAACTTATGACGGTTAACCATACCGAAGAAACTGCCGCCGACAGCTTAATCGGATTTCTCGACAGACAAAAAGAATCGACAGGTTCGCTTCCGCACCGTCACAATCTTGTCATCGAGCATTTCCATGATCCCGCAAATATCAGCGACAGTAAACAGTCTTTACTTCATACCCTGTGGGGCGGACAGGTAAATAGGCCTTTCGCCTTTGCGCTTTCGGCAGCATGGGAGGAAAAATATAACTATGCGCTGGAAACTTTTGTAAACAATGATTGTATTATGGTGAATCTGCCCCATGATTTCACTGCTGATGAGATTTTCTTACTCGTTGAATCAGCGGAAATACCAAGGTTGTTGCGGAAAAAGCTCGAAAGCACAGGATATTTCGGAGCTCATTTTAGGGAAAATGCACAGCGTGCTCTTCTTTTGCCGCGGCGGAATTTCCGGGAGCGTATGCCGCGCTGGATAAACCGATTGCGTTCGAAAAAGCTGCTCGATGCGGTTTCGAAATTTGATGATTTTCCCATAGTGCTTGAAACATGGCGTGAATGTTTCGGTTATGACTTTGATCTCGAAACACTTTATCAGCTGATGGAAGAGATACGTACGGGTGAAATTTGCATCACCGAGGTTAATACACAGATTCCATCACCGTTCGCCGATCAGATTTTATGGCGCCAAACCAATTACTATATGTATGACGATGATACGCCGGGATCGAAACTTCAGACAAACCTGAGAGATGAACTGTTACAGGAGATTATACATTCGTCTCATCTCCGACCCCGTCTTTCTTCGGATTTGATACATTCATTTGAGGAAAAAATTCAGCGGACATCCGAAGGATACCCGCCCGCATCACCGGAAGACCTCCTGGAATGGATAAAAGAGCGATTATACATACCCGCCGCTGAATGGGAGAAACTCTTACAGGCTATTAAACGGGATTATGAAATCGCACCGGAAAAAATAGTTGTTCCGATAACAGGCCAAATGTACAGAATTGAACGGGATAATTCGCTGGTTGCTGTTGTCGCGCTGGAAAATATCCCACGTGTAGCCGAAGCTTTGGAGATTGAAGTACACGATATCGACAGTATCACCGGAAAAATCAAGCGACCCCGCAAATCATCTGAAATGGAAGAAAATCCCCTCGCTGCTTTTTTGTATGAATGGCTGCGGTTTTATGGACCGGTTACACATGAATTTTTACTCGCTGCGCTCCATGTTGATCAAAAAAAACTGACCAATGCGCTTGAAAAGCTTCTCGATGAGCGTAACATTATTATCGATGAATTCAGAGTGCCTGAAGTAACAGCATCACAAACAGCTGTACAGCAGGAGATATGTGACAATAAAAATCTTGAAATTCTCCTGAGGATGCGACGAAACGCAGAACGTCCTGTTTTCGAACCATTGAATATAAATACACTACAGCTATTTCTGGCATATCATCAGGGTCTTGTCTCCATAGGGGAAAGCTCGGAGGATTTACAGGAGCGGCTCGATATGCTGCTTGGCTATCCGGCACGGGTATCGCTGTGGGAAACCGATATTCTTCCGGCACGACTTTCTCCTTACTACACATCTTGGCTGGATTCGGTGATGCATGAATGCGATCTTATCTGGTTCGGTTGTGGCAAGGAACGTATCAGCCTCTGTTTTGAGGCGGATTACGAACTTTATGCAGAAACATTTGAAACAACCGACAAAAATAACGAAAATGTTTTATATAAATCTGTACATGAATTGAAACAGATATTTTCAGTGATGGTCGGCAAAATCGGATTTGCCGATATTGCGCGGTTGTCACGTATCCCTGTAGATACTCTAAGCGATGGACTCTGGCAGCTTGTCTGGGAAGGATCGGTGACGAACGATGATTTTAACACCCTCAGACGGGGCATTTTGAATAGATTTCGGTCTGAAAAACTTCCGGAGCAAAGCGGACGGCGACATCGTCCGGGTTTCAACAGGTGGAAAAACGCGAGGCCGTTTACCGGCAACTGGTATATGCTGCCGAAGGCAGATATGGGAACTTCAGATGCGCTTGACCGCCAGGAATTCATCAAAGACCGTATAAGACAGCTTTTTCTACGGTACGGCATTCTGTTTCGTGAGCTTTTGAGGAATGAATTGCCATCGCTACAATGGGGGAGTATTTTCAGAACGCTGAGACTCATGGAACTTTCGGGCGAGGTATTCACCGGGCATTTCTTTAAAGGTTTGTACGGACTGCAATTTTGTACACATGGCGCATTACGAGTTCTTAATAAACCATTACCTAACGACACAATATATTGGATGAACGCAACTGATCCGGCATCGCTTTGCAGCCTGGGAATCGATGATTTGAAAGGCGTTCTTCCTGCACGGCTCCCCACAACTCACCTGGTTTATCACGGGCAGAATCTTGTTCTCATCTCAAAACGGAGCGGCAACGAACTGCTGTTTCGCGTTGGACCGGAAACGGAACTGATTGGTGAATATCTTGAAATGTTCAACGTTCAGTTGTCCAGACAATTCCAGCCGCAGAAAATCATAAAGGTGGAAACGGTCAACGATGTACCGGTTTTTGAAAGCCCGTATTTGAAAGCGCTAAAAAATTTCGGATTTAAAAAAGACTATAAAGCAGTGGTTCTTAGGAAAAAATATTAAAAAACACTGGCAGAGTAACAAAGATACAAGATACAGGATTTTTGTACGATATTGTAGGGGCACAACATTTTGTGCCCTGTATTATATATATGTGTAGGGGCAGGACCCTGTGTCTGCCCTTTCATATGTAGGTTGCCCCTGTGGTTGCCCTGTATTATTGTCTGAACCATGATTCGCTTGATTTGTCTGATTACTTGATTTTAAAATCATGGCCATCCTTTAATCATATAAATCATGTTCAGACTTTTTACACCCAATCATAAAAAAATTTCCTAACATTTTTTCACTCCAAAAATATATATTAAGTTATGTATCTACATGTACTTATACAAAATACAGTTTAGATAGATATATGCTTCATTTCAATTAATATACTTA
>JAFGMP010000260.1 GCA_016927495.1 Candidatus Latescibacterota bacterium
AGTCTTCTTCAACATATCTTTGCTTTTCCATGCAACACAATATATGCTAATAATCTCATTTTGTCAATGCTTAAGTTAGCGCTTATGCCCATGTGTCTGCCCTTTTTTATTATGTCACTGCAAAAAGTTAAGTTACAAAACAATCTCCTTGCATCGCTGTATGAATTTTATGCCAGCATTTGGGAAAATTCCTCGGCATTCTCTAATGCTGTCTTTGTAATCAACACAACTTTTTCAGCATCCATTCCATATTTTTGAGTACATAATTCGACAAGTTTATCCACTATGTTTTCATCGTAATTGTCCCGTATGTGCGAAACAATAACAATTGCAGGTTCCACATCGATATTTTTATTTTCGATGTGGTGATACAAAATAGCATTAATGAGATATTCAGGTAATCCCCATTCTTTGGCAATTAAAGCTCCGGTAGTGGAGTGGTCGAATCCTATGGTTTCAATTTCGAGTTTGTTGAAAGAAATTTCCCTGCTGCATTTCCAGCGTTCAAAAATATTGCTGTATTCCTTTGGTTTGACGGTTATGAGAATGGGCAGCGCCATATCCTGAAGTAATCCGGAGGTAAATGACTCTATCTGTGTTGCCGGGTGAAGATGCAATGCCAGCACACGAGCCAGGCTTGCCCGTTTTGCGGCAGAATGCCAGAACTCTTTCATATTGAAATATGGCATATCAACATTTGGTAATACACTATGAACAGCCTGCGATAAAACAATAGTCTCTAATCGTGATCTGCCGAGAAGTGCCACTGCACGGTGAAGATTCATGACTCTTGTTGTTAGCCCGAATGCCGATGAATTAACGGTTTTTAATATTTTTACATGTAATCCCGGGTCTCCTTCAAGTTGCTTTGCCACACTTGTCATTGAGAAATCCGGATCTCTCAAGGCGGTGAGAACATTCATCACCGTTGCCGGAAAACTCGGTAATTCATAACCACCGAGAATACTCTGTAAATCGTTTTGAGGAGTTGTATTACGTTTTTTAAAAATATTCAGCATGGAAACCCCTTATTCAGCTCTTCGCGCGATCTTGCTGCTAAAAATAGAAAGTAAGCCGCCAAGCATGATATATCCTGTTATTACTTCCAGCATCGCAACTATCTGACCTGGTGTGGATGCAGGCTTAACATCTCCATAACCCAGGGATGTCAATGTAACCACGCTGTAATAAAAAGGAGAGATAACCGTTGGGTGTTCTCCATAATCAATATCGACAAAGGTATAAAGCAAAGCAAAGAAAAACGCCAGTATTAAAATCCAGAGACACCACCTGAGCATACTGCGGCCGCAATCGCTGGTGATCCACCACAGATAATACAGGATGGAGGCAGCACGCCCTGAAGCCCTGAACTCTTTAATAAAATTCTGATCATGAACAAAACGCCTCAGACGGTAAGCGCCAGCAAAATTAACATTACGTATATCGACACCGATCCAGCTTGCTTTTTCGAAACCGGTTACAAGCCTGAGCCGTGCCTCTCTCAAATCAGCATTGTTGAATATTGCGCCGGCAACATTGGTCATTGACATATCCGCATCCCTGAGATCGGTATTGGTTAGATCGGCATCAACTATGTTCGCCTCACGTATCCTGACACCGCGCAGGCATGCGTTACGTAGATCGGCGCCATTGAAATCCGCGAGACTAAGTGTGCTGCCCTCGAGATTGCAGCGAAACATGTTAGCGCGTTGAAGGCAAGCCATCCCCAACCCGATCTGACTTGCATGAACCTCCTCCAGAACAGCCTCTGTCAGATCTGCTCCTGATAATTCGGCTTTATCAAGAGTAGCGTTATGCAGGTTGGCGCCTTTAAGATTTGATTTAAATAACCGTGCACCGGATAGATTAGCACCTGACAGGTCAGCTCCTGACAGGTTCGCGCCGGATAAATCCAAACCCTGTAAGTCCTCACCGGCAAGATTTGCGCCGCTTAAATCGAATGGTTGCGCAAGTGTACGGATATTACCATCTTTTATATCGCTGATAAGTTTCCGGATGTCTTCATTCTTTTGGTTCATAACTGTTTCATAGCATGCTGATGGAAATAAAAAATTGCCGTAACTTTACACAAGTTCGTATAGACTATAAAGAAAACCGAATCAAATATATATAAATTCAATACTTCTGCAAATTATTTTTTGCTTTATGAACATATAGCAACTATGATACGAATTGTTAAAATGAAAAATATTATTGTGCAAAAGATATTATATTCTGTTTTACTCATTATTATACTTTACAGAAAAAGATTTTACCTGTATTATATAATATAAAAAATGATAAAAATATGAATGATATTAAAATAAATGATAAAAATGTTGAGAGGGATACCATCATGAAAAGATCGTCAAGAAGATCATTTATTAAATCCGCAGCGGGAATTGGGGCAGGATCGTTATTATCGAAACAAACATTTGCTCAAGAGAAGAGGCCTGAATTTACCGGGCCCCTCACAAAAGAAAAGCTACCCGATGAAATAATCACCACAAAACCGAACGGCCTCAATATCATTGTGATTATTGCAGATACTTTCAGATGGGACTACCTCGGATATAATGGCAATTCACGTATTCAAACTCCTAATCTCGATGCACTGGCGAAAGCTGGTGTATACTTTGAAAACTGCTATGCGGACGGTCTTCCGACTATCCCTGCGCGTCGTGTTATACATACCGGCAACAGCATTCTGCCTGACAAAAATAAATGGCGACCTCTTGAAAAAACCGACATCACTTTTGCGGAAATCGTAGGTAAGGCAGGATTCACCAGTGGATTCGTTGTGGATACATTCCACCATTTCAAACCTGATATGAACTTGCATCGCGGTTTCGACAACTGGATCTGGATACGCGGTCAGGAATCAGACCCCTATAAAAGCGGACCGCGTAATTCTGTAAATCCCGCGGACTATGCACCAAAACATCTGTTGAATGAGTATTTTCATGAGCGTATCGTTCAGTACATTCTCAATACAAAAGACCGTAAAAGTGAAGATGATTATTTCTGCGCACAAAGCTGCAGCGCGGCCGCTCACTGGCTTGAGGAAAACAAGGATAATGACGGGCCGTTTATGCTGTTCATCGACATGTTCGATCCCCATGAGCCGTGGGATGCACCACCCCGGTTCAAAAAAATGTATCGAAATAAATTCCCCTTCGAGCGTTATATTTTTGGATATGGTGTTAATTTGGAGGATATTCGTGAAGATGATATACCCCTGCTGATCGATCTGTATTCTGCGGAGGTCACATTCAGCGATTATTGTATTGGACGCCTGCTGGATGATGTGAAGCGGCTGGGATTATGGGATAATACCATCATTGCATTCAGCACCGACCACGGAACTCATCTCGGTGAACAGGGATGTGTCCAAAAACAGGCGAAACTGCTTAACTCCTGCATCGGACGGGTACCGTTGATAATCAGGCACCCGCAGGATAGAACCTCATGGGGTAAACGTGTCGATGCGCTGACAAGCCATATGGATTATCTGCCTACATTTCTGTCATTGCTCGGTGTCGATACCAATATAATGTTTGACGGCAGGAATATGTGGGACCTTGTTACGGGAACGGAAAAGAAACTGCGCGATTATGCAATTACCGGATATGGCAACTTCGGGTCGATTCACAACCATGAATGGCATTATCTGCAAAATGTGTGGGGCGACAATCCGGGGCTGGGGCCACAACTTTATGACCTTAAAAAAGATTTCGGTGAAGAAAAAAATGTTGTAAGCAGTAATCAGACTGTAGTAAATAACCTGAAGAAGATTTTGAATGATTCGTTTAAGGTATAACATGAAAGGCAGGTGATTTTTTATGGCTGAAAATCAGGTCCGATCGCCACGATTCAGAGTTCCGTCAGACACAATTAATTTACGGAAACTCGAAAAAGAAACCAAAAAACTTCTCTTTCTGGGATTCCTTGCGGCTGTATGTATAAATGCCGCATTGGGAGCGGTTTTCACATATTTCAAAACCGACGTCAAAATCATGAAGCCATCTACCGTTGAGTTTATTTACGTAAAACCAAGGATGACTAAAGTTCTGGCGGTTAATAAAATATTCGGCAAGGTCAGAACATATGACAGAAAAAGAATAAGTGTAAGACAACCTGAAGTGGAAATGCAAACTCGGCTGCATTTGCCGCCCACCATGCAGCTTAAAACTGAATTGCCAGAAATGGAAGCCGAAATCGCTATTCTTCAGAATAAAACGATACCGGTTCCTGCAAAACTTGAATATGTTTTGTCAGCCACAAAAGAACCGGACAATATGGTTTCCATGAGAGAAGAAATGATTTCTCTAAAAGATCTCGATACCGGAAGATATAAAGCTATGGTTATTCAGGATCCGCAAATCAAACAAAATATCAAAGGATTTATATATATACCGACGGTATGGGGTACACAACTCAAACCACCGGATCATCTGAAACGTGCTGTCCTGCACCTTGCCGAAGCGGTTAACCGATATACCAATATCGAAGCATACATGGATCCTCATCTTATTCTCGATTCACGGAAACTGCACGAGATGCCGGTAGTATATATTACGACCGATACCGCATTCGAGCTTACCGATATCGAAAGCAGAAATTTAGGAGAGTATCTTCGCAACGGCGGCTTTGCCATTGTGGATAATGGAACACCCATGTACGAATTCGGCCAGGCGGAAGCATCGCTGAGGCAGATGCTGCGGGATGCGCTTGGCGCCGATGCACGGTTTTTGCCTATTCCGAACAGCCATCCACTTTACCATTGTTTCTTCGATTTTGATGACGGGCCCCCAATCGGTGGAGAAATAGGAATAGCTGCCACCTTAACAACGGGTATACAGGGTGTGATAGCCCGCGGCTCTTTTATGGCGAAAGAGGTTTTTTATCTCGAGGGAATCTGGCTCGATAACCGTCTTGTCGCCATTTACTCGGACAAAGGGTATGCGACAAAGTGGAGTGAATATACTAATAACATTCCGCAGCTCAAAATGGGTGTTAATATGGTTGTGTTTGCTCTGACCCAAAAAGGCGGCATCGCACAGCAAAGAATGGAATTATTCACATATCGGCAATAACCGGTTTTACCGATAGTATTTCAAATAAAACATATATAATAACCGCTTATAATTAATGGCTTGAGAAAATAACTTCTCAAGCCGTTTTTTTATTTTTAATTTGCTATCAATTTGATAACCTCTGTATATATCTTATAATATCCAGCAAGTGAAACTGATTCACAATACATTCACCGGATCAAAAAGGAAGGAATCGCATGAAATCGGATGCCGTTCGCAGAATGTTTCATTTTTTTATTGTCTTAATACTACCGGTTATTTCGTTGAGTTTATCCGAAAAATGTACCGCTCAGGAATATGCAGCCGTAAATACGGTGCAGGGTGTCAATTCAATGTCCGGTGACAGTAAAAAAGTACTCCCCATTTTCAGACATGGCGCATACGGAAATGAATACATAGAACTGAACAATGGTCATATACAGATAATCCTTTTCAGGCGGATAAATGGCTGGGCATGGGGCGAAATCTATACTCCTTCGGGCAAATTTATGGCTGTACTCGAACATCTTGGCGAAGTGATGCTGCGTGATCAGGACATTCCCATGAGGCTTGAGGCAGACAGTGTGTACACAAAGTCCGGACCGGAAGGAAAAAGCTTCATGTTTAAGGTTAAATCCACTGTTGTCAGAGAAAAACTCAAAGGAACGTCATTCGAAAAGTGGATGCTGTATCCTTTGGAACACCCGTGTGTTGTAGGAGAGGTGACGCTTACAATTTCTCCGGATAAACCCATTATATATATAAAATATCGCCTTGAAGGCACAGCAAACTATTTCGTGCGCTATATACGGGGGCCCTGGCTCCGTGTGGGTGAAGAATCTTTCGGGATAAAGAAAGATGACGCTATTTTCCCGGGAGTGGAATGGCTTATTGACAGTGAATGGTCAAGCGGATCGGACTGGTTTAAGTATCCTTGGTCTGAACGGTTTGTACCGCATCCGAACAAGGTATCGATTCCGCTAATGGCGTTAAGTTATGAGGGTGACGGGATCGGTCTGGCATGGGAACCGAATCAGATTGCTACCCGCTGGTTCAATTTTCGGACTCAGAGACCGCAGCCGGTTTTCGCCGTACCGAATTTTATCGACAGGATGAATAACAGCCTTATGGGAATTATGATTCCCGATGCATCTGCAGAGGGAGAGGAAAACAAACCGTATGCCGATATACCTCTTGAATTGCGGGTTGGGCAGATGATTAATTTCGACGCAGAACTGTGGCTCAGCAAAGGGAACAGCCTGAATGTCGTTACCGACTGGGTACAACGTCATGGATTACCTGAGCCACCGGAACCGAAATGGCCATTCGAAGAAACACTCTACAATATTGCCGGCGCATATAATTCCAATTTTTGGGTTGAAGGCAAAGGATTTCAGGGCAGGTCTCATGTGCCCGGTTTCCTCGATCGTTATGTGCGTGAACATACAGGTACGAAACTCGGTAAAGCATTAAAAGAAAAAATAGATTGGTGCAACTCTCAATCCAATACAAAAGAGGCAAGTGAAGATACGGTCAAAAATGAATTGATAAAACAAGGCGATACTCTTCTTCAGTTACAGCATGAGGACGGATCATATTATTTCGATCCCGATGGCCGTCATTACGTCAAGGATGACTTCAAGGTAGCCACTTCTTTTATAGAACCTATGGGTCATGCAGGTGATACGGCGCTCGATCTGTGTATGACTCCGGTGCCGACTCTTTTGAACATTGCGGAAAAAACCGGGAGGCAGGAATATAAAGAGGGTGCCAGAAAAGCCCTGGAATACTGTATTTCGATGACCCGCCCCGAAGGTGGTGATTACTGGGAAACACCACTTCACGCCCCTAATCTTTATGCGGCAGGACATGCTGCAATAGCGTATTATCTGGGGTATAAAGCTTTCGGTGATGAGCGATATAAAGAAAAAGCGATTTACTGGATACGTTCGCTGATTCCCTTTACCCATCTATGGGAAACCCCCGCTGTCAATATGATGTATAATACCAAACCATGCTTATGTTCCAGCGACTGGTACTTTGCCAACTGGGTGCGTGACCATGTGCAATGGGAGGTGCTTTCGGTGTTCAAAGTATCGAGTGACTATGGTATAAAGTGGGAAGAGGTTGATCCTGAAATCGACTGGACTCGCTACTTCAAAGGTGTTACTGTGGCTGCTATACGATGGATGCATACCAGTAAAGACAATGACTGGCGGCCGCACAACCTTCCTGAAACATATGAACCCTTCAAAAACGGTGAGTTCGATTATTGTTTTGCCGATACCCATAACAGCACAACAGGAAATTACGGGGGAGCGTTTATCGGGCCTGAATTGATTGCAACAAATATATATACGATTCTTGACAGAAAGTGGTAAAGTTATAAATAAAACAATTCATTTTATTTCGCCCAGATGATCATACACCCGATAAGTCATTTGGACGAACACACGGGATCGTCCCAACATGGTTATTCGTATATTTGTATCGATCATACATGTGAATACACCATGTAAATGATTAATTCTCTGATTATTTTGATTCACGTTACACCAATTATTTCGTAGGGGCAGACCCGTGTGTCTGCCCTGCTACGGATTATTTCGGAATCCCAATGTTGTCATTTTTGTTATACCAAACCTCAAAATAGAGCCTATGCATACCGTATCCGCCATTCATCCATCCATTTGTATTTCGGCGGCAGATATGCTCCTAATGTTCTGTCGGCTTTTTTGGACAGGTCTTTAAGTACTTTCTGATCTTCTTTGGTAAAGTCAGGATGCCAGAGCGAGTCGAGCGCATCCCATACTTCGCCGATAGTGTTGAGCGACGGCAGCACAGAAGCCACATCCTCATTCTGCCACATGTAGCGGTATGCCGCTTTCGGGTAACTTGTCCCGCGATAATCCGGTGAGAGCAGCCCCAAATACTGCGCATATGCAACCATCGGATCGCCGCCCATAGGTTTGATACCGAGAATCCCAATGTTTTTTTCACGGCATAGTGATATGACCGTGCTGTAGGAGTCCTGAGTATCGGCGCCCCATGCCTTGTTGTGGTGAAAATTAAGCGGCATCATAATATAATCCACCGGTTTATTCTCAACCGCGTAGAGGACTCCCGGTTCGTTATGTGATACGACGCCGACCGCACGGATTTTGCCCTGGTCACGCATCTTAAAGAGGATATCGAGATCACTTTCACCCTTGGTGTGATTGTCTGAGTCACGGTAAACAATTCGATAACAGTCTATGTAATCGGTGTTAAATGTACGAAGCGCTCCCTCGATTTCAGTCTGTACATCGTCCTGGACTGCTACAAGCGAGATCACAACCTTGTCACGTTTCCCGGCAAGCGATTTCGCCATCGGTTTAAACTGATGAAATATGCTGTGATCATAAATATCATAGATGTTGATACCGTTCTCGAAACCTTCCTGAATTTGACGGTCGCGGCGTTTTTCGTCCTTCAGGTTTTCTTCCGAGAGGTGCGAACCGAAACCGAGGCGGCTGACTTTAATTCCTGTTTTTCCGAGTTCCCTATATACCATTTCACGGTTTCCGGGTAACGGATAATGAGGGATTTTTTCAACATCCTTTTTTTTTGCATGTACTGCTGTGGCACCCATGCTCAGTGTCGCAGCCCCCAGAGCCGATTTTTTTATCATGTCACGTCTTTTCATATATACCGCCTTTTAAAATAGTTTTCGTGTCATATTCTTTATTCATAAGTTACTTTCTTTAGACTCTGATTAAATAATATCGATTCAAATTAATTTTAAATTATTTAACCGTAATTTCTGAGCAGCCACCGTCTGATTGCCTCCGAATAGGGGAGTGCATCGTCGCCACCGAGCGAATCCAGTATGACCGCTCTTCCGGTAAGCCGTGACCGGTTGGTCGCCACAAGCATGCGGTGTTGTTCGAGAATCGCCTCATATGGTCGCGGCGCTTTACGGTTGACATAAAAGTCATGCATGGCAGCAAACATGTGTTCGAAAATGGTGTCGGTATCGGCTTCAAACAGTTTATTTTCTTTTGCGGCATAGACATCGATATGATAACTTCCCGGTTGGACACCGATATGATTCATGCCGATAATAGGCGGTTGACCATCCCGAGGTTTATAGGTAAGGACACTGAGCGCCGAACCGATAGGTTTTGTCTCGGTTAACCAGCTTCCGAGATCGAGCTGCGGACGGTTTCCTTCGATCCATCTGCCCATATCCATGAGATATTCGCCGGTAAAATATGCGGACTCGACTCCTCCGCCGAATGAAGCATGGGCATAATTAAAAACATGGGGAAACATCCAGGTGAAGTGTGGTTCGGGACAATAGGCTTCATAAGCACGCAAAGGCCCTTTATCCTTTACAAATTGCTGCATTTCCGTAACAACCGGCTGGAATTCAAGGGAAGAAGCGCACATAACCGGGGCATCGTATGCACGAGCGAGTCGTATGACCTCCTCGGCATCGGCGATGGTGGCGGTAAATGGCCTGTTGATAAACACCGGTTTACCCGCTTCGAGCGCCGGACGGGCAAGTTCGAACACTTTACGGTAATCCGCATGTTCGACATGAACCACATCAGATTCTTTCACAAGCTCTACCGGATCGTCGATTATTTTTTCGAACCGGAATTTTTCTTTCAGTGCCTGTGCAGCCTGAGGAACATCATCCCATACAGCATAAGGTATGCACTTCACTTTGCCGCGGAATTTTTCAGGTGGTTTGGTGAAGGACTCCACAAAACCATGTGAGCCCAGACCTAATTGTCCGATTTTAACTTTGCCCAAATCCTGAGCAAATGCCGGGGATTTCTGTGATGCCACAATCCCGGCGATACCCGTTGCGATGGTTGTTTGTAAAAACTTTCTTCGATTACTCATCTGTTTTTTTCCTTTATTTATTTAACCACGAAGTCACTGGAACACAAAAAATAACTTTATTTTATTTTTTTTCTTTTTCTCTATCGCTTTGTAACTTTATCACTTTTTTTAATTCCTGTACGGTTTCAGTACGAACTCACGTATCGAATCGTCATAAGGGAGCGCATCACTGCCGGTGAGAGTATCGAGTTTTTCCGCTCTGCCTGATAACCGTGACTTGTTAGTGGCGACCAGCGCGCGATGCTGTTCGAGAATCGCCTCGTAAGGCCGCGGCGGCTTACGGGTAACGAAAAAGTCGTTTTGCGCCAGAAACATGCATTCGAAAATGTTTGCAGCGTTGAGTTCGCCGCCCGAGATGAAATTTTTACTCTCCTGAAAAGCATATATAAAGATATTATATGTACCGGGAGCCTGCCCGATCTGATTTATACCGATGATCGGTGGTTGTCCGTCCCGCGGCTTGTAGGTAAGCAGGCTGAACGCAGAGCCGTAAGGCCTTTCGGGATCGACGAATTTACCGTTTTCTATGCCGATATTACCCATTTTGATAATATAGTCTCCGCTGAAATATGCCGTATCGATACCGCCGCCGAGCGCTGCATGGGCAAAATTGATGACATGGGGAAACATCCAGGTGAAATAAGGCTCCGGGCAATAGGCCTCATAACTGCGCACCGGCCCTTTCTCCTTCGCAAACTGTTTCATATCCTCGATTTCCGGCTGAAATTCGAGCGATGAAGCGCACATAAGCGGTGAGTTGTGAGCGCGGGCGAGACGAACGACCTCCTCGGCATCGGCAATCGAGGCGGTAAACGGCCTGTTGATAAATACCGGTTTGCCTGCTTCTAAAGCCGGACGAGCGAGTTCCAGGACTTTACGGTAGTCCGCATGCATAACGAAAACGCCATCCGATTCTTTAACCACATCCTCAGGAGTTTTCATGACCTTTTCAAATCCCATGGAAAGCATTTTCTCAGCTACTCCGGGAACATCATCCCATACGGCATAGGGCCTGCATCGTATTATGTCTTTGAATTTCGGGGCCGGATTTTTAAACCGCCCGGCAAATCCGTGGGAACCCATACCAAGTTGTCCGAGCTTAATTTTATTCATGTCCTGTGCAAATGCTGGGGCGTGTCCGGCGGCAAGAATACCGCTGATGCCTGATATTCCCGCTTTTTGAATAAAGGTTCTTCGTGTGTCCATGTACATCACCTTTTGAATTGAATTTTTTAATCAATATGAATTCAGTGTATTTTATTAATTAACTTTTTTATGTATTCCTCTTAAGTACTCTGTCCAGTACATACCTTCGTATGCCGTCCGAATAGGGGAGTGCATCCTGCCCGCCGAGTGAATCGAGATTAACAGCGCAGCCCCTGAGTCTCGACACATTCGCTGCAACAAGTGTCCTATGCATTTCAAGAATTGCCTCATATGGCCGTGGAACTTTTCCGAACGAATAGAATTCGTTGAGTTTATCGAACATATTCATATCCCACTTACCTTTGAGGACAAAATTTCTGTTTTCTTTAGCCGCATAGACATCAACATGAAATCCGTTCTCGGTGGGGTAAGTCCCGATGTGGCACATGCCGATGATCGGCGGTTGTCCCTCACGGGAGGTGTAGGTGAGCACACAGAGCGATGTGCCGACCGGCTCTTTTTCTACCCGCCATTTACGCATATCGATTCCGAAATGACCGGTGAAATATACCGATTTTATCCCTCCGCCGAGAGCCGCATGTGCATAGTTCAGCACATGGGGGAAATGCCATGTGAAATGTGCCTCGGCGCCGTATGCCTCGTATGCCCGTACAGGCCCATTTTCCTTTAGGAACTCCTGCATATCGGTAACATCGGGGCCGAATTCAAGCGAAGAGGCGCTCATAAGGGGCGCATTATATCTTTTTGCCAGCCGGACGATTTCCTCCGCATCTTCGATTTTTGCGACAAACGGACGGTTGAGAAAAGTTGGTTTGCCCTGTTCGAGGCCAAGCTGCGCAAGTTCAAGCCCTTTACGGTAGTCCGCATGCTCAATATGTATGCAATCGCAGTCTATCGCCAGTTTTACCGGATCCTTGTATACTTTCTCATATATATTTCCTTTAGCCACTTTTGCGGCTTCCTGACAATCGTCCCAAATGGCATATGGTTTTGCCAGTACTTCTTTTTTATAATCGTCGGGAGGATTTTTGAAACGGGTCGCAAAATTATGCGAACCGAGACCAAGAACGCCGATTTTCTTCAATTTCATATCTTTTGCATATGCGGGAGCTTTGCCTGAGGCAACGATTCCCGCTATACCGGCAAGGGCAGTTTTTTTAACAACGTTATTGATTTCTCCCATTTCTTGTATCCTTTCCTGTTATTATTTATTCTGATATTGAACAGTCACTATTTTCTTTCAAATATTAATGGTTCACATTCCGATTGGCTTATTAAACAACAAATAAATGGTTGTATATCACCAGCAGAAATTGATTAAATTTCTTAATTTTACCGATATAATCAGGTAGGTTTTTCTAATAATAGTTAAAAACGATAAAAAAACAAGTTGTGATTTACAGTTGGATTGCATTAAACTATAAAATCGGTTTGGATACGATTATATTGTATGATTATTTGTAAATGTTTTCTTTAATGATCAAAGAAAATATATAATGTTAAAGCAACGCATCAAAAGTCATGTGAATCTATTATTGCCGGGCATCAATGGTGGTATCGTCATAGGAATTTCGAATATTCTTTTTCTCGTATCCTATGGAGTTTTGATTTTTTCCGGTCCCCTTTCAGAATATGTTTTCAGAGGCATAGGCCTTATGCTGTTTGGGGCATTTGTCATAGGTATCATCACAACATTTACCAGTTCATTTCGCAGCACAATTGCCACTCCTCACTATAGTACGGCAGCCGTTATAGCGTTTATTGCGGCAGCGATAACCATTACAATGCCCATTACTGCAACATCAGAACAATCGTTTTATACTGTTACAGCCGTAATTGCTCTGATTTCAATTTTTGTGGGTGTATTTTTCTTCTTAATGGGTGTGTTCAAGCTTGGATACCTGATTAGATTTATTCCTTATCCGGTTGTTGGCGGTTTTTTGGCAGGAGTCGGATGGTTGATAGTAAAAGGTGCTATAAATACCATGACAGGAATTACGCTTGATTTTTCACAACTGACCCGTCTCTTTCAATTCGCCATTGCTGTCGAATGGATACCGTGTTTAATATTCGCACTACTTTTACTCTTTGTTTTACGACGCCACAAACATTTTTTAATTCTGCCGTCAATGATCATAGTTACAATTATTTTGTTCTATATCGTCCTTTTTCTTACCAACACCTCTCTTGACGAAGCCAGAGAATCAGGTTGGTTATTTCAGAGAACCGAAGACACTGCACTGTGGCAACCGTTCACTGTGGTAGCTTTGTCTGAGGTTAATTGGACGATACTTTTCGGACAAATTGGAAATATTGGCTCAATATTAATCATCAGTGTTATCTCTTTCCTGCTTAATGCAACCGGGCTTGAGTTGGCTGTAAACCGGGATATTGATTTGAACAGAGAACTTCAATCGGTCGGTTTAGCAAATTTTGTTGCAGGATTTGGCTGTGGTCCGGTTGGTTGTCACACACTCGTAAATTCAACAATTGCACATAAAATGGGATCAAACAGTCGGCTTCCCGGTATCATTTCGGCTGTAATATGTGGCACTGCATTATTTTTTGGTGCTCCAATTATATCGTATTATCCAAAACCGGTGATAGGGGGTTTACTCCTATTTCTCGGATTAAGTTTCATCATTGAATGGATATATGATGCATGGTTCAGACTCCCAATAATAGAATACATTCTCGTTAATGTGATTTTTGTTATCATAGGAATATTTGGCATAGTACCGGGTATTATTGGTGGGCTATTTATTGCTGTTACGTTATTTGTGGTGCAATATAGTCGCATTGATGTTGTCAAACATGTGATATCCGGGGCTTATTATCAGAGTAATGTTGACAGAGCATTACCACAAAGACTTCTGCTCAACGATAAAGGCGACCAATTGTTGATTCTGAAACTTCAGGGTTTTATCTTTTTTGGTACTGCAAACAATATACTTGAGGCAGTACAACAGCGAGTGGAAAATCATACTAAATTGCCCCTGCGTTTTGTTCTGCTTGACTTTCAACTGGTAAACGGATTTGACTCATCGGCATTAAGCAGTTTTATACGAATTATACATTTGTCGGAATCACACAATTTGACTATGGTTTTGACCAGTCTGCAACCTGATTATCAACGGCAATTCGAAAGCAAGGACTTTATCGAAAACGATACTGATATATTAAAGATTTTCCCATATATGGATTACGGTGTTGAGTGGTGTGAAGACCAGATATTAATCGCTGAGAATGCGCTCATACCAATAAAAGACAGTATGTCAGACTTACAGGATATTACTTTTTCTTCCGAATCAGTATTTGAAAATTTGATGAAATATCTTGAACAACTGGATGTTGAAAAAAACCACTATATAATTCATCAGGGGGAACCGTCGAATAATCTGTATTATATAAAGTCGGGTCAGGTAGAAGTACGTCTTGAGAGTGATAATGAAAAGATTGTTCGGTTACGAAAGATGAGGGCAGGTTCTGTTGTAGGTGAACTTGGTTTATATCTGAAAATACCTGCCTCGGCATCAGTAGTCGCAAGTGAACCGAGTATAATTTATCGTCTGTCGATAAACTCCCTAAAGACAATGGAACAATCCGAACCTGAAATTGCCACGATTTTCCATAAATATATTGTTAATCTACTGAGTGAAAGACTGGCAAATACCAATAAAACCATTCGGATGTTATTACATTAAATTATTGAGCATATAAGGATACACCCTATGAAACGATATAACTGGTATGTTATTGCGGGTATTATGTTAATTACACTTTCAGCTTTATTGTACTCGATGCATTATTTTCTATTCCACGATTCACACCACATCTTTATTTACTTTGTGGGTGATATTGCTTTTGTACCGATAGAAGTTTTGCTGGTTACCATCATTATTCACCGTATGTTGAACATGAGAGAAAAAAAGACTATGCTGGAGAAATTGAATATGGTAATCGGAGCTTTTTTCAGTGAGGTCGGAACGTCGCTTTTGAAACAATTCGGGGAATTTCTGACGCTGCAAAATACCGTAAGCAGCCGTATGCTTACTATCAAAGACTGGTCAAAAATCGATTTTCAGGATTTTAAAAATAATCTTAAGGCAACAGACCTGTCGATTGATATAAAAAAAGGCGATCTCGAACAATTTCGTTTATCCGTACTGGGGAAAAAAGAATTTTTACTCAGATTGCTGGAGAATCCCAATTTACTTGAGCATGACACTTTTACCGACCTTCTCTGGGCCGTAACACATCTGACGGAAGAACTGGCATACAGAGATAGCTGTACCGATCTTCCTGAAACAGACCTTCAGCATTTGACAGGGGATATGAAACGGGCCTACATTCTACTGGTGCAAGAATGGCTGGATTACATGCAGCATTTAAAGCAGAATTATCAGTACCTTTTTTCGCTTGCGGTAAGGATGAATCCTTTTAATCCAACAGCTTCACCCGTGATAAGATAAATATATGCACATTTTTCGGTTTCTTAATTTAATACTCCATCTGACATTAATATTTCTCATCTCGTGCCAGTTACGGCCGACACGTTATCAAATGAAAGTACTTGAACAGGGAGCGCCAATTCACGGATCAAATGGCGTTATGTTCGATACTAACAATCGTCTTTTCATTGCGTCGATGATCGGAAATGAAATCATCGTCATGAATCCTGAAACAGGGAGAATTTTAGAAAGGTTTGGGTTAGAACACGGAGTCAAATCTCCGGATGATCTGACATTCGGGCCTGATGGATCTCTGTACTGGACATCTTTGCTTACCGGTGAAGTAGGCCGTTTGACAACTGAAGGAGTCAAGACCGGTCAAAATGTTCAGCAGGGTGTTAATCCGATAACTTTTTCGGATGACGGGCGTCTGTTTGTAGGTGTTCCAGGAGATGGAATCTATGAATTGGATCCGTACCTGATTAAACCTCCCCGATTCATGGTAAAAGATCCGGGTTCAATAAACGGTTTTGATTTTGGACCGGACGGATTCCTCTACGCTCCGGTTCGTTCAAAGGGAGAAGTCGTACGAATAGATGTTGATAATGGGTCAATAACTACCGTTGCCGGGGGATTCGGCAGTCCGGTAGCTGTAAAGTTCGATTCCCGGAATCGTTTGTTTGTGGTGGATACCAATACCGGTCAGGTCGTACACGTCGACCGGGTTAACGGTAAACGTGAGATTATAATCCAAATTACACCGGGATTGGATAATCTCGCATTCGACTCACAGGATCGAATGTATGTATCGCACTTTCGCGATGGTTCGGTATTTGAGGTTTTTACTGATGGTTCTGTACGAACAGTCAGTCCGGGAGGATTGATATTACCGGGAGGCGTCGCTGTCCTTCTTCATCCGGGGGGCGAATCGGTTTTTGTAGCCGATTATTACATGATCCATGAATTCAACGGACAGACAGGAGAAAAAATCAGTTCGGCTTTGACTTCTCACCCCGGTATCAGTAATGCATGCACTATAACGTCAGAGGATGGCATTCTGTTGACTTCGAGATGGATGTGGAGTAACGTTGTTCAGGCGGTTAATCCAAATACATGTGAAGTCAAACTTGATATTCGTGATCTGAAAACACCGCTTAATGCTATTTATTACCGCGGCGACATCATTATTGCTGAATATGGAGAAAAACGTATTATACGGGTTCACAACGAAAATCCAAATAACCGTGAGGTGCTGGCCGCCGGGTTTGAAGTCCCTGCCGGTCTGGCTGCGACGGATGAAAATGTATGGGCAGGCGATTGGGCTACCGGAACCATATACCGGATCATTGCCAATAGTGAAACATTAGCAAAACCGGAAGTTGTGGTTAAAGGTTTAAATCATCCTGAAGGTATGGCGGTGGCGTCGGACGGTAATCTGCTTGTGGTTGAAAGCGGGGACGGATGCCTTTCGTATGTCGATCTTACCAGTGGCCAAGTTTCAATAATAGCAAAAATCCAGGCAGGTTTCCCCGGTTTATCTGACTATCCTCCTACAAACATGTTCACTGGAGTTGCCGTCGGACCTTCCGGTGTAATTTATGTTACCGGCGACATTGAAAATATACTCTATCGCCTTGATCCGATACGGTGAATGTGAATTTCTCTTTCCGATCTTCTATAATTTTTCATTTTTCCATACAAAATGTATTACATTATATGCTACAATATATTAGAAAACAGTATGCGAAAAATAATTAATGCTATTTACAAGATTTTCCCGGAGGAATTGTCGTTATGCTCAATAAATTAACCATGGGTGTTCTTTTGGCCTGCATTTTGATCATAGGGTATGCTATAACACGTGAGGTGCCTTCGAAAAGCGAACAAGAAATAGTACATATTCAACGCGGTTCAGACCCTGAAATTGACAAATTCATAGGATACTGGGATGAAACAGAGTCACAGGTTATGTATGGAACTCTCGAAGTCTGGGATCTTCTGACAAAATGCTATGATAATCCTCTTCATCCATCGGTAAAAGGGGCAGTTCTCACCGCAATTAATGCCTGCAGTTATGCAAAACTCGATATTAACAAGGAAACCACTCCGACCACTCTTGTTGATAGACAACTGATACTGTATGTGATATCGGGTATTGGAACCATTACGTCAAACGGAGAAAATGCAGAACTACGTAGTGGAATCGGTGTCATCATACCACCGGGTATACGATTTACTATGTCCAATAACGGTCCCGGAGAACTTTATTTATATATTGTCGAGGAACCGATACCCCGTGATTTCAAACCACGTAGCAATATGGTTGTAAAGGATGAAAACAACCTTCCTGTAAGTACGAATATTAACAGGTCTGACAGCGATGGCTGGTTATTCAGCAGGAATGATGGCCTTTCCACGCTTGTTGCGATGAATCCGGTAACTTATATCCCTCGAAGCCTTATCCCACCTCATATACACGATAAAGAAACGGAAGAGGTTTGGTTTGCCATTAGCGGAGATATTTTCATTCAGATAGGGAGACAGCGCCGTAAATTCCCCATCGGTTCGGCCTACAAGGTTCCTTCGGATGGCAGAACTCCCCACAGCAATATAAACGCGACCCAAAGCCCTCAAAAGCTTATGTGGATGATGAAAGTACCGGTACAGGAAACAGCGCCCGCCGAACAAAAGCGAAGATCGATGAATGGTTTGATTTAAATACGTCCATAAAAAAAGTAAAGTCTAACTTTCCTTAACAAATACCAATAGAACGGTTGCCGCAGTCGTTAAACCCAGTGAGATATACAATGGCGCAGTCATGGAAATGTTTTCCCAAAAGAATCTCATTTACTCAAAGATTTGATATTATACATTCAGGTTAAAATCAATTTTTATCATGGATTCATAACCACATTTCCCGTTGTCCAGTCAAATATAACGGATTGATTGTCTATCCTGAAATTCCATATGTTTTCTGCCTGGTCAAGTAAAATTTTCACCGGTTTTTCATTTACACCACACCATGACAGCGCTACAGCATTTCTCCAGCGGTTTTTTTGTGTGCGGACACGTATAGAGAGTATATCCTCCTTTTCATTCCGTCTGCTCACCGCTTCAAACTTTTCGGCGTTCAGGATTGTACCCTCGGATGTGAGGTTATCGAACCGTAACAGCGCATTTTGACCGGCTAAAAATAGTGCCGAACCATCCTGACGGGCTTCCTGCTGTTCGGGTATAAACCGTAGTTCAAGGTCGCTTTCACGATCGAGTTCGATATCGTCGACCACAATCAGCACATCTGGTTTTACAAACACAAGATGCCGTATGTAACGTTTTAGCCCTGCACTTTCTGGATATGCTTCGGTCGCATCGCCGGCCATGTGATCAAACCGCTCGGTCGATACGGCGCGTATGATGTGAGGCCGTTTTTTCATGGCATGGAGTTCGACAGCGTCAAATATCGCACCCCCACCGCCAGCCTGCATACCGCCGTCAAGATAGCGGGCGCCTCCCCCGCCGTATTGTTCACCGTCGTTGATCAGGAGTGTATTGTGCTGACCGGTATATTTACCCTGATTTTCGTTGTCTCGAAGCAGCCATTCGCCATTGCCGAACAGCACAAAGTGGTTGGCATCGGGGTGAACATGATGCGCCGAGGAAGGGCAGTACGGCATTTCATACAGCGCATAATGACCGATATAGGGACCGCATTTATAGAAAATGAAGGATTCATCGCCTGACCAGTCGGAGCGTGCGGAAATAAAATCCATATCTGTGAAATAATGCATTGTCGGCAGGTCGGTAGGTGACTTTGCTTCAACCGCAGGATCATACCACACAAGATTGAACCACTGCGAGGTCGGGATCAATACATCGGCATTGTCTAACTCCTGTGCAAGCCATTGGGCATATCCGTTTCGATATTCCCCGGCAAGAAAACGAAGCTGGTGATCCGGGCCGTATGAATCTCTCCGGTAACTATCGCCGTAATTGACAGTAATATTACGTTTTACCCATGCATTTTGCGGCAGTGACATATAGAGACGGTAGTTTGCTGTATTTCTGAACCACTCGCTGCCGAACATATCCTCATCGAGCAGGTCACGGGCAAGAGTCATGAATTTGAGCAGATGTTCCATCCCGTAACTCCAGTAGTTGATTCCTTCGTGGCTTGCTCCGTCCGGGCCGAGATAGTGCATGGTTCGCCGGTATCTGTCGAGGGGAAATCCGATCCATTGGGATGCATCATCTACCTCGTCGAACAGAGCCAGTCCGGCGATTGCCATACCGCTCGTATTGACCCAGAGATGATTTTGAAGGTATGCTTCATCCCATTCCGGCCAGGGTCGAATTTTGTATTCGTCAATGCCCGGTACAAGAGTTCCTTTTGCCGAAGCCTCGAACATTGCCGCAGTCCTTTTAACAAGCGTCTCACGGATAATACCGAGTGTTTCTTTGTCGAGGCTGTCATAGCACCAGTCGTACAAAAGACTAAGACCAAAGAGATGGTGTCCGGTGATGCAGTCCATGCCGTCAACCCAACCCGTACCCCATGTTTTATACCCGCAGGATGCAAGAGCCCATTCACGGGCACTTTCGAGGTATCGCTGCTTTCCGCTGATTACATAGGCCAATGCGAGGATCGGTATGTTGTTTCCCACAGGCACCTGCCACCATTGTTCGTCATACCTGCCATCATCATAACTCTGGTATTTCGGCGGCCCCTGTTCAACTAATTTGTCGGTATATTGTATAAATTCTTTCCACAGAGAAGCATGGGTTGTATTGACCGCGCTGCGTAATTCGATAATTTTATCTTTGGTAAGATACAGTCGCGGATGAACGCCCCTCATTATTTCAAGTGACGCCGGAACCGGTTTAAGCCGGTATTTTCCGTCAATGGTGTAATGGTCTATCGGTTCGATTTTGATGTCATCTATCGTGATATCTATGGATTTGGTACTCTTTGCTTCCATGAGAGTTTCACAGCCGGTATCGAGCACAAACCTGCAAAATCTGGTTCCAAGCGGTGTACGAAATTCACCCGAAAGATGCTGCCAGGAACCTGAACAGATGGTGTCGTAAGATTCAAAATCACCGAATCCGAGAGAACTTTCAGCTTTTTCAGACATGAACTCACATTTCAGCGAGGGGATCGATGCCGTTGAATGGTCAGCGTTAATACGCATCCATACCGCGAGACGGTAATGCTGGAATTCCCGTATGGGATAACGGTTCGAAACAGCATAGTACACTTCACCATCCACAGATCCGCGAATTTGCATACCGGTACTTTCACGGTCATCGATAACAGTTTTTTCAATCTTCGACACCGTTACGGTCTTGGTCTGAGGGTGAAACAAATCTTGTCCAGATTCAAAATTTATCACAATCGATTCGTCTGCATAACATATGCTATCTATCATAATCATTAAAATAAATGGTACGATGTATTTTTCCATGAGTGCAACTCCTGTTTATTTTATTGTCCATGTATGTTTTCTTGTGATTTTTTCACCCGGTGAAAGGTTTTTTTCAAACCCGAGAACTTCCATTTCAATCGTTTTAGTGTTGTTGTAACATATAAGGTGACAGCCCTCGATGTCTCCGGATTTGAAGCGATTTTCCATTGTCCACCCGTCGGCAGTGTTTGTGACATACCAGTACCCCTGTGGTTTGTTTTCACCATTACGGTAGAAATTACCTGCCTGTTCTTCCCGGTTTTTTCCCTTTGCGTCACGGAATCCCATTTTTGATTCAACCGGATTCGAATTTATCTCCATATGGCTTATAAGACGAGCATATTGTGTGGTTTTACTGATGTTAGTGATGCTCGATTCGAATTGAATATTTGTACCCTTTTTTGGTAACGTTATCGTCCGTTTGAAAATCAAACCTTTCGATCTTGCGGATTTACCCTCTTCGGCAGTGAGTGTGGCGGTAAGCCCATTTATTTCCACGTGATAATTATTGGCAAAACCGGTTCGTCCCCAGGTCATAGTAGTGGATTCTTCATAACCGCCGTAAGCAGGATAAAAGTAGTTTAACGGGTCGGTTTTCCCGAGAATATCGGTGCCTGATGCTTTCAGTATTATGCTGACAATACGGCCTCCGAGATCGGGAACGATTTTGAGTACCAAATCCTCATTTTCAAGTTGTACGATGTTATGATTACGGAGTTTTTCGCCGAGTAAATCTTCATAAACGCAGTCAAACGGTTCTTCACGAAGCCCATCGACATCCAGCTCGATCATATCCTTTCTGAATTGTTCATAATCCTGCCGGGTTACGGTGTTACCCGAAGGTGTATAGATGTCACCATTGACAACAAGCTCTCCCGAGTTGAAGAGCAACTGAAGATACCGTACCGACATACGGTTCTTTCTTATATAATAGAAAGCTTCATCATTGTTTGATACAAGGCTTTCGGCATGTAAATATAAGCTGTCAAGATACGCCAGGTCATCGGGCGGCCAGTCTTCAGCAGTAATTCTGTCGTGGATTCCAAGATGACGATCAGGATTTTCGATTCGGTCGTGTATATGGTCAAATATTTTTCGCATGGGCTCAAATGCATCCGCATATATCGCATGCATCCATTCGTTAATCAGAGATTCCGGGTCACGGTCAGGATTCCACATCAGTTGAGCGGCAACCCATGCCCTTAATTCGCCGTTACTGCTGCCTGTATTACCGGCTCCCTGAAGAAACATGCCGCTTACCCTGTTGTCACGATAGGTTTTGATATCCCTTGTGAATTCCCTGAAATTAGGAAAGGGCAGGAGATATGCGTCGAAATTAGTCGCATAGTGCCAGATGAAAATATTTTCCGATATCTTTCCCCAGTCCTGAAGTGTGGTGTAAAATTTACGGCTTGCATCTGAAGTACACTCGGTGAATGGATGTCCCACACAAATGAAAAACGGGCACAGGCGAATGATCACATTATGACGGGGTTTGGTAATTTTTGGTGCTTTTTCGGTAATGGCATATGCCAGAGTACTGACATAATTATCGGGATGTGTTTTTTCGATCTTTTCAGCCACACTATTGACAAAACGCAGGAACAAACCGGCTGTCGCGCCTTCTTCTTCAGTAATCCTTCTGCATTCGTCGCATTCGCACAACATGCCGACATCGTTTGCTGAGACCGAGAAGATGTGATGATCCGGCTCGCTGTCCATCCATTCGGCAAGGTTTTTGGCCGCAATGTCTACAATATCGGGATTGGACATACAGCGCTGTACCAATCCGGTCACACGTTTACCCCCGATAAGCGGGAAATATTCGGGATGAGTTTCATACAGGGCAGGTGGAATAAGACGGTCAAGTGTGTGAACACCGAGGACTCCGACTTTGCCGCCGCGGTGTTCATCGAGATCGGCGTGAGCGGCATTGAGCCTGTTCCGTGCGGCCCAGTCGGCGTCGCGGGCTTCTTTTATCGATGTGTCACGGGACATGAACTCTGGAATTATCTTCAAATCGAAAGCGCCTGCCTTTAATATTTTACCCTCGGGATACCGTGTTACCTTTTGGGTATACCATCTGAATCCGAAATGTTCAAGGAAGGTATAAACACCATACATAGTGCCCCTGAGTCGTCCACCTGCTATTATAATATCAGGATGCTTCTTAAATCCTTCTAATGTTCGTATCACGAAGCCTTCATCACCAAGGCTATCGATGTCGATGGGATTTGCTTGATCGATCAAAGTTTGTGAAGTTTTTCCAAAACCTATAAATATCCTGCCGGCGCCTTTTGGAAGTTGCTCCATATCATCGGTGACAGGTAATTCTGCATCTGTTGCCAGTTTAATAAAGTGTCGAAGCTCTTCGGCGCTGTAGTGTTCCGATAAAGATGCATTTTCGGCAAGAATTATTGTGTAAGAACTTTTGCCGTTCTTTGCAATTTCAATCGATGGGCCGCTGTCACAAGACAGTACAAATATTAATGAAACTATAAGCGATAGAAAAATTATTAGTTTATTTTGCATAATATACTCCGTTCTCCGACTGAAAGATGATTTCTGATTTTGTAATAGTATGAAAAAAACTACATATTCTATGTGTTAAATGCAAATATTAATATTTATAGTTAACATTGAATCAATCTCTATTACGACAATTTAATTTTGTATTGATTAAACTATTGTTTGTGTAATCATCGTCATATTATCTGCAAATAATCATGTGTGCAAACAAACGATTTAATTGGAAAATTGTAAAGATTTTGGTATATTACTCGTTATTATCATTATCAACATTAACATTAATAACAACATTTATAACCGGAAAAACAACCATGAGAAAAAGTTTATTTTTTGCTGTAATTTTGCCTTTTTTACTGATTATAGCATGTTCCGACAGTAATCCGACAGGGCCTGACGACAATGGTTCTGGCAGCGGCACCGTACTCGAAACAAAAAAACAAAAAATTGATTCAGCGGGTGGCACTATAAGTCTTTCTGACGGTTCCAGTGTTGTGTTTCCTGCAGGTGCAATCAGTTCGCCGACCGATTTTACCCTAAAGAAAATAGCGCCGGATTCATATTTCGATGGTGACGATCTGGAACGAATTGTACTTTCCTGCACCGGGAATGTGAACACATTCAATTCAATGGTCGAGATTAGGGTGCCTCTTCCCGATGGTATGACGGCGGCCGATTCATCTCGTATCTTTGCAGGACTGATCGATGATGAATCCGGTGCGGTAACGATTGAGCATACCGAAATCCGGATGATCGATAACAAACCTGTGCTGGTACTACCGACAAAGCATTTTTCAAATAGGTTGCTCGAATGGTTCGTAGGTCCTACACCGCCGGACAACTATGGTCCTCTTACGGTGACATATTTTAATCAGGGATCATCTAATTACTGTTGGGCTACATCACTGCAGATGGTTACAGAAGCGGTAAATCATGACAATAGCAATGAAATTTTCGATATAATAGGAAAAATGGGAGTCGATGAAAGTGGTATTACCGCCGGTAGTTTCCGATTCAGTTCCACTCTTGCGGGTATTGTGAGTTCACGAACCGGTGTGAAACCCGACCGTATGATCTGGGACTATATCAATGTGAATAACATGAAAGACTACCTGAAACGTGAAATCGGAGTTCGCCAACATCCTGTGGCGCTCTTTAACGGTGTTTGGGAACATGCTGTTGTCATTGTAGGATATACCGGCAATACTTTTTACATCCATGACCCAGCCAGTACCACTAGTTCATCTATCGGTTATACCTCCAAAACATGGGATCAGATTGCCGGAGGGATTGGATTATTAACCAATATGGTGACGTTATCGATTCCCAAAAGCATTCAAAGCCCCGTAACCGATGTGACCGTAAACATAATGCCTGATGCGTTTGATTTTATCCGTCCCGCGGTCAAAGATGGTGAAAAATCGAACTACTACCGGTTCAAATGGGATTATACGAAATCCGATGGCTACTCGTTTAAAGAGGATAATATAAAAGCAGTAGATGTGTTACCGGCAGAAGTGACCGTTCTTAAACAAACCGGTGACATCGAAATCTATAATGCATCGCGCACGGAATCGAAAACAGTTAGCGTGTGGATCGATATTTCAGCATCCGGTGCGCCAAAGGGTGAAGGTTATTATTCAGAGAACAAACTGGTTAATGTGGGACCAAATTCTCTTGCCACCATTTCTTTCGATGAGATAGAGGTCGATGAATTTCGCTGGAATTCAGGTGGAAATACACAGTATCTGCTGAGCATTACCACACTTGTATCCAGTACTACAACCGACCGTGCTCAAATTTTCTTCAAGATACCGCCTGTTAATCTTGAAATTGCGAAGATTTCGCCGGAATCGGGGAGTGTGGGAACGGAGGTCACCATCAAAGGTACCGGCTTCGGTATAGATAAGGATGCGTATTTGGTTATTTTCGGAGTAGGCAGTTCTCTGGAAGTAAAGGCAACGGAGATTGTCTCGTGGAAGAGCAATGAAATAGTCGTGAAAGTACCTGCAAAAGCCTCGACAGGAAATATCGAGATCAGAGAAAATGTGTTTTTAAGTGATAAAAAAAGCAACGGCGTTCTGTTTACGATAACCGACAGTGTTACCTATTCCGCTACGGAAAAGAAAGACACGGTATGGAGTGAATACGGTACATTTGCTTCGTTTACCGCAAACTGGCAACTTACCGGGTCATATCCGGACACCACCATATACAATGATACCTATACCATCGACCATTTTTTTAATGTGAAAACTCAGACGCCGGCAACGTTATTGGTTGATATATCGGCGAAACTTAAAATGGATACCCGTACGATTATCTCTGCATGGGACAGTACACAAATCGTACATGACTTTCATGATCTCAAACCGATCGATGCGATTTCCGATCCCGAAGATGACGAAACATGTATCCGTGTAAACGGAACCTTTCCCTATACTGTCACCGGGACAAACGGCCATTTCACATTGGAATGTAACCTCAACCGGGGTGATTATTACCCGTACGATTATATACAGCTTATGCCATTATTCGAGTATCAGATGGACACCCGCGTTTATTCAATCAAAGCGGCCAATTATGGAGCATTATTATCCACTGAGCTGAATAAGCGAAATGTTCTCAGACCTGTACCTATAAGTTTCAGAATCGGAGTCAATACCCGCTGGCAGTACTGGCCTGAGGAATAAAGATTTATCCGGTTATCCCCTTAGCTCAGCAGAATTTGTTGCTTAAGTAGCTAAGTCATTGTTTTTATTTAACTCACCCCCTCGTTCCCCCTCTCTTGAAAATAGAGGGGGATGACCACCCGACACGTTTTCCTTCTCTTGGCAAGAGAGAAGGGATTAGGGGATGAATTCGGGTGTTGAGATGGGTTTCCAAGCTTAACAAAAGGGAAAACAGGAAAGATTTTTTTATAGGACTGAATATATTCTTTTCCAATGTACTTCTGGCAAAATCCTTGGTTTTTTACTAATGCAACCAGTTTAAACAGGTTGTTGTGGATTTATGGTCTCCTATACAGGTCACAAATCTAATGAGTACACGATACGTCTCTGTGCAAATGAGTTAGGAGTTCCCTTATTAATAGTTTTTCGGGTCTTTGTGTCTTCGCGTTAATTTTTTTAAAAATATCTTCAATCAAGCAGCAACAGGGTTCTTTTGAACCGCGAAATGGCTAATTTCAGCAGCAGAAAGTTTACAATAATCAGTAACCCCAAAACCATCATCATTACCTGGAAAAAACCGGCAAGATTTAGCATTCCGGCGATTGTATTTTTCATCCCGGAAGGCATAAACTCCGATATAATTCCCGGTGTGAAAACGATTACAATCAGTCCGATAGTGAGTGTCTGATGTGCCTGACGGACTGTCGATGCTCTGAGAGAAATAATGATACCGATGCATGAGGCACAACATGCGAGCAAAACGCTCAGTATCAAACCTGAAACAAAAATATCCGGTTCATAAAACACAAAATACCCGTCCCAGTGTGAAATATTGACGGTTATAAGGCCGAGAAAAATGACGATAACCGTTATGATAAGCGCGTAACACATCGCAGCGCAAATTTTCCCGAAAAGTATGGTTTTGTCCGAAAGACGGCTGGCAAGAAGCGTTTCGAGTGTGTGTCGTTCACGTTCACCGGCGAAAGAATCGGCAATCACTGCCACTACCATCATAATGGGTACAAACGCCCACGCCAACAATGAAAACGGCGTTTCGATCCATATCAGCCCGGTCTGCATCGGGAACAGAACGCCGAGAATCGTTGTGGGGATCAACATCATGATTACAGTTCCGCGCACAGTCCCGCGCTGATGCAAAAATTCTTTGTATTCCTTCCACATGATGGAAAGTATATCGGTCATTTCTTTTCTTCCTCCATCAGTTTGAGGAATGCTTCTTCAAGGCTTGCAGCGCCTTTGCGTATTTCCTCGATTTGTATGCCTTCCTGAACCATGAATTTCACAAGAGGTGCAATCGATATATCACAGGTCAGCGAAATAATTAGCCGTGATCCGTTCATGGAAGTAGTTACGACTTCCGGCCTTTGATTCAATGCAACCAGTGCTCTTTCGGTAAAACCGCTTCCGAAAACTTCTACCTTTGCCTTGCCAGCACGGGCGCGTAATTCATCGGGATGACCCACAACAAGGAGTTTACCGCGATTGATGACACCTACCTGATTGCAGAGCTTTTCCGCTTCCGCCAGATTGTGTGTAGTCAGAAACACAGTTAAACCTTCACGGTTAACCAGTGCGGCGAGGTCATCACGGAGAGCCGCCGCCGCTACCGGATCGAGACCGGCGGTAGGTTCATCGAGGAAAACCATCGATGGGCGGTGAAACAGGGCGCGTGAGACCGCAAGTTTCTGTTTCATGCCACGGCTCCATGTTCCGACACGTTCCTTACGGTGATCCCATAGGTCAAGCGGCGTGAGAAGCTCTTTTATTCGTGTGATGCGTTCATGGGACGGCATAAGCCAGACGCGGCCATAAAAATCGAGGTTTTCCTCGGCGCTCAAACGCTCATAAAGCCCGGTATATTCGAGTAAAGCTCCTGATCGGAGACGTATTTCATCTGCATTAGAGCGAATATCATACCCGAGTACCTGTGCATCGCCTGCAGTGGGATCGAGAAGGCCCAGAAGCAACCGTAACGTTGTGGTTTTACCTGATCCATTCGGGCCCAGAAATCCGAATACGATTCCTTCCGGAACTTCTATGGTCAACTTATCGAGCGCTCTGACGTTACTGAAATCACGAGTGAGGGCAGAAGTACGTATTGCCGTTATACTCATTGAAATATGCCATTTACCAGAAAATGATATAAAGAACCAGCGTGATAATAATTATTGCTGTACCAAGACCAATTATCGACGGAGCCGGTTTCATATCGAAATCTTTTCGTACCGGCATTTCTTTCGGTTTGGTCAAAGGACTGATAACGGTGATAATTGCCATAACCGCAAGTAAAATCCCAAAGGTTATTGCCATTCTGTTAAGAAACGCTATCTCGTTGAAAAATTTCAGCAGAAAACCGTAAATGGGAACATTCAAAAGCAGCGCCGTGACTCCTGCCGCAGGGGGAGTTTTGGCAATGATCAATCCGAAAACAAATGCGGCAAGAATACCGGGGGAGATAAAACCCTGGAACTCCTGAATAAAATTAAAAATTCCCTTGAATCTGTCGGCTCCGAGTTGCGGCGCAATTAAACATCCAATAACAACGAATACCATAGTCATGATTCGTCCGACAGTGACCAGCGTTTTTTGGGAGGTGTTTTTTTTGAAATGGCGTTTGTATAAATCCATGGTGAAAATTGTCGATGCCGAGTTGAGCATCGATGCAAGAGAACTGATAACCGCTCCCGAAATGGCAGCGAAAATAAATCCCCGGATTCCGACAGGTATCAGATTTTTTATCAAAAGCGGATATGCGGCATCACTTGTTACGGTGAGTTGATCTTTGTATAATTGCGCTGCCATAATACCCGGAAAGATTATTATAAACGGTATGGTCAGTTTAAGGCCTGCCGCAAAGAGTATGCCGATTTGGCCCTGTTTAAGGCTTTGGGCAGCAAGTGTCCGCTGGGTTATATATTGATTAAGTCCCCAGTAATAAAAATTTGGAATCCACAGGCCCAAAACAAGAGCGGTCCATGGAATGACCGAATGGTCGCTGGGTAGTATCATGTGCAGTTTTTCGGAGTTGTTTTCAAAGAAATTACCAACACCGCCGACAGCATTGAAACTCAAAACCAGCGTAATCGCACCTCCGATTATCAATGCCGATCCCTGAAACAGGTCTGCCCATGCGACAGCTTTCAATCCGCCCCAGGTCGTATACAGGGCAGCTATTCCACCGATAAGCCAGACAGCATGAATAAGTTTCATATCAAAAATAGTATTGAGGGTCAATGCTCCGGAATAAACAACAGCCGCAATGGTAACAAAAACATAAATGAGCACCGTATAAAAAGCCATAATGGCCCGTGCCGCTGCATTATATCGGTATTCAAGATACTCGGGGATGGTATAAATGCCACTTTTCAGGAATTTGGGGAGGAAAAAAATGGCGACGATCACCAGTGTTATCGCTGCCATCCACTCATAACTTGCAACTGCAAAGCCCGAAATTCCGGCACCTTGCCCGGACATTCCTACAAAATGTTCGGTCGAAATGTTGGCAGCAATCAGCGAAAGACCGATCAGAGGCCAATGCAGCCCACGGCTGGCAAGAAAAAAATCCTCACCGGTTTCTTCCTTACGGCTTTTGTACAGACTGGTTCCGATTGCCACAACAAAAAAAGCAAAGAAAATTCCAATATCGAGTATACTCAGTTCCATGTACATGACTCCTTATAAGCCAATGTTTATGCCTTTTTAATTATATGAGCGCCATCAGAAATTCTGATAGGCCAGATTTCCGCTTTTGTGCCCGCAGGCAAAGTTACAGGTTTATAGGATTGTTGTATTGCTTGTTCCGCTGCATATATCTGAGTATTTTTTATAAGAGATATAACGCATCCTCCAAAACCACCGCCGGTCATACGTGCTCCGGCAACTCCGTCCACTTCAGACAATATTTCAACCAGCATATCCAACTCTTTACATGAAACCTCGAAATCATCTCTAAGGCTTTCATGTGATTGATACAGGCATGTACCAACAGTATTAATATCTCCTGCCTGAAGAGCTTCAACGGTGTTCAACACCCGGTCATTTTCGGTGATGATATGTTTTATTCTGCGAAAAACTATCGGATCACATGATTTTTTAAGCGGTCTCAGGTCTTCAATGGTTATATCTCTCAAACCTTGGATGTTTCGCTCGGGAAACACACTTTGAGCAAATTTCAAACCTTCTTCGCATTCCTGTCGTCTGCGGTTATATTCGGAATCCACAAGACCGCGGCGTTTCATCGAATCAATGACAAGCCACGAGTATCCCGGTGTGCTCATGGTAATGGTTTTTATTGAAAGATCGGTGCAGTCTATAAGAACTGCATGGTCTTTTTTGCCCGATCTGGATATATACTGATCCATAATTCCGCAATTCATACCCACAAAATCGTTTTCAGCTTTCTGGCACAGCAGCGCTGCATCAGCATCAGAGAGTTTGAATTGCTGCAATCCTTCAATTGCGGTAAGCACTGCCATTTCAAACGCGGCGGAGGAGGACAGGCCAGAACCGATGGGAACAGTACCGCCCACGACGAACCGGAAGCCCTGCAAGGGATGACCTGCATTTTCAAGCTCGGACAGCACTCCCAGCACATACCTGAACCAGGATACAGGATGCGCCGGATCATATGATCCGACGGTGCACGATGCTTCATTTCGGTAATCGACAGAATATCCGCTGATGGTATTATCCAAAGTTTCTGACACGGCGAAAATTATTTCACGGTCTATTGCAACGGGAAGCACGAAACCACCGGTATAATCCGTATGTTCGCCGATAAGGTTGACCCGTCCCGGTGCAGTGGCTATAACCTCAGGTTCGGACGACCATTTGTTTTTAAACGTATCAGTTACCTGTTTAAGAAGATTATTCATATAAAGTACCTCAAAATGTGTTTCATAAATATTATTTTTCATACCCATGAGGGAATCGCTGTTTCCATTCCCATGCGGAAAAGACTATATCGTCGAGGCTGCTCAAATCTTTTTTCCAGTTAAGCACATCGTGCGCTTTAGCAGGGGAGGCAACGAGTTCCGGTGAGTCACCCGGGCGGCGTTCGGTTATCTCATAGGGCACTTCACGTCCGGTAACACGTTCCACGGTATGGATGACTTCCAAAACGGAATATCCGGTTCCGGTACCGAGATTGAAAATATCGCTTGAACCACCGTTTAGCATATATGAAACGGCGCACATATGGGCCTGCGCAAGATCACGTACATGAATATAGTCTCTGATACAGCTGCCGTCTACAGTGTCGTAATCATCACCGAATACTTTCAGGGGAATGCCTGTATCAATCGCTCTAAATATAAGTGGTATAAGATGTGATTCTGGATCATGATCCTCGCCGTAAAATCCGTGGGCGCCACCTGCGTTAAAGTATCTGAGCGATACGAATTTAAAACCGTAAGCCCGGTCGAAGTCTTTAAGAATGGTTTCGACCATCATTTTGCTTTGACCGTACGGATTAATCGGAGCAAGACGTGCCTTTTCTGTCAGTGGTACAAATTCCGGGTAGCCGTACACTGCGGCGGTTGATGAAAATACCATACCTTTGACCCCGTGTTCAGCCAATTTATTAATTAAACTGATGGATTTAACAAGATTATTGTCATAAAACAGGGAAGGTTCCCGTACCGATATACCGACCTCGATGAATGCGGCAAAATGCATGGCAAAATCGATTCCCTGAGAGCAAATTTTGTCAACAGCGGAACTATCGGCTATATCTGCTTGAATATACCGGGCATCAGGATGAATTGCATCAGAATGGCCTGAGGAAAAGTTGTCGATAACGGTGACATTATGCCCGGCCTCAATAAGAGATGCGGTAGTAACACTGCCGATGTATCCTGCACCGCCGGCGACCAGAATATTGAGCGATGTATTAGTTACTGTCATTGGTTTCTCTTCAAATAATGTATTGTTGAAACATTTCTGAGCGCTTCTGCGGATTCCTCAGGAAATATGGGATTGACAATGTTGCCTCCACCGGATTCGAAGCCTGCCATGTATTTGAGTTTATCAGGGCTTCTTAGCGGTGGAAGGAATTCAATATGGAAATGATATGATTCCGGATTGATTTTACTTGAACAGGGAGCGTTCTGAAAAACGGTTATATTAGGGAATGGCATCTGAAACAAGTTATCAAATCTTACCATCATTTCTTTGTGAATTGCTGCCAGCGATTGTATTTCCTTTACAGATAATTCGGTTATGAACGGGACATGCCGCCGCGGGAAAATAAAAACCTCATAGGAAAGACGGGCAAAATACGGGGTGAAAGCGACAAAATCATCGTTTTCCGTTATTATTCTTCTTCCGTCAGCCAGTTCATCCTCGATAATTTTACAAAATATGCATGTATCTTTTTCTCTTTTGTGAAGCAATGCATGAGCATATCGGGTAGCAGGTATTCGCGGCACAAAATCCGTGCAATATATCTGGCCGTGGGGATGAGGATTTGAAACGCCGATAATTTTACCTCTGTTTTCAAAAATCATGACATGCTGGATTTCTTCTATCGCTGAGAGTTCTTCGAACTGGTCATAGAACGACATAAAAACTGCATGAACTTCATCTGTGGTCATTTCTGCAAAAGTTACGTTATGTTTAGGGGTAAAACATACAACCCGGCAGATGCCGCGGGCAGGATGTTCAGGCGTTTTTTGTTCGGAACTTTCATCCTGAGCCGTATTCATCGAAAGAGAAGGATAATCATTATCAAAAACATATATGCCATCGTAATTTGGATTAACTTCACCCGATGCCCTTATAACTCCGGGACAGAGGTAGCAATCCGGATCATGCACTGGTAGTTCGTTTGGAGACGATGAAACCACAGCGCCGCTCCATGGCCTGACACCGGTTGCAGGAGCTATAATTATCCATTCTCCAAGAAGGGGGTTCCATCGTTTTACCGATGATCTATATGACATATTTTAACTCGGTTGAAAAAGATGGTTGTTTAACTTATAAGATGCCTGGTATCCACAACATAACCTCATGATGTTTCTCAATGTATTTCGTATAATTCATTCAGGTATGGATTATGTTAACCGGAAGCTGTTTTTAAACCTATTTACGAAATATAATAGTATAGCCTGAAATGCTTTTAATTGCAAGAAATTTAGGAAAATACAACGATCTTTAAAACCCGATCGAATGAAAAATGTTTGAACAGCAGATGAATAAATAATTCAAAGTTCACAATTACAAGTTCAAAGGGGACGACAACCGGGATTGCCGGGAGTAAGAAAGATAGCGTCTGAGTGACAAAGTGACAAGATACAGGATTTTTGTAATATATTTCCGGGGCACAACATTTTGTGCCCTGTGTTATTGTCTGAACCTTGATTCGCTTGATTTGCCTGATTACTTGATTTAAAAATCATGGTAATCCTTTAATCAGGTAAATCATGGTTCAGACAGTTTCCACCCGAAAAAAAATTCCTAACATTTTTTCATTCCCAAAATATATATTAAGTTATGTATCTACATGTACTTATACAAAATACAGTTTAGATAGATATATGCTTCATTTCAATTAATATACTTA
>JAFGMP010000032.1 GCA_016927495.1 Candidatus Latescibacterota bacterium
CGGGAATTTACGGTTAATATCCATCTGGGCGGCATCGGCCTCAACCTGAGAAAAATCGGGATTTAATGCGACATTCAATGTCGTATTTGTGGTTAAACCCCACCGTGCTGTCAGACCTGGATCAAATTGCTTGTCTTTTTCGACAAGCGGCTCGGATGTTTCGTTTTCCCGCTCCTGAGAATAACCCACGGAGAATGTGGGATCGAGCTCTACATTTTTTCCTGGAATAGCGTCGGCGAATCCGATCAGTTTTTCAGCCTGACAGAGATAGCAGTTGTTGTTCCTGTCACGGGTGAAAGCGCCGATATGGTGTCGGACATTACGCGGATAACTTCGGACAGCATCGAAACTCCATACCTGATCTGTTCCTCCGGGCTGAAAGCGAAGAACGTTAAAAGGTATTGCCATCTCAACAATATAGCCTTCATCGGTGATACGGCCTTCGGATTCCCAGATTGCATCCCATTGGCCGCCGCCTTCCGAACTTTCGATTTCATCAGCTTGGATACCGTACGGATTACAGAAAAAATCATATGATTGCCGCCTGTCATTGAACGTATCGAAAAGAATGAGCACCCAGTCATCATTCCAGATGTCATCACGGTCACAGAGATGAGCGCGGATTTGGGATGGATTGGGATCAAAAGCGTTAAATGCGACGTATATGTGTGTTTCATCATATGCCATTAACACCTCGGTTTTTACCGGCGACTCTATGTTTTCACCGGGACGGACTTCTATATTCGCATCAATTTTGACCGCTTTTTTCCAGACATCCTCATCGAGAACGGCATCGATTTTTACCGATGTTTCAACAAACGGTACGATATATGGTTTTTTCTCGGCACTATGCGCGTCGAGTGCGATAAAAAACGAAACGAGACTTAAAAAAGTTATTATGATATAAATATGTATATGTCTCAATTTTGGCATAGAAAATCCCTCTGAGTATTCCTTACGGAATAAATTTTTACACATTATCAGTTGTTTGGCTATTGAATGTATACCGGTATGTTTCTTTGAGAATCAGATAGCTGTGTATGATTCCTTTATGTGATTAGACGTTTGTTATTCGTTTATAGTTGGTCAAATAGCAGAATTCTTTATAATTTTTATTTCCCTTTTCTGATAAATATATCGCCGTCGACCGTGGTCATCAGTATTTCTGCGCCACCACCGTTTATTTTACCGGTGACAGTGTTACCATACATCCCGGCCAGATTATTGGGAAATCCTGATAATTTTTGATTTACAACTTTAGGATCACCGGTACCTGCTTCACTAAGGTTATTGGAGAATCTGGAAGATTTACTGTCTATGTCATTGATCCCGGAGGTGATTGCCATTTCAAAGTCGGTATAGGTATTGCCTTCCACATTTTTTGCTGTCACCGTCGCACGAATATCCGACGGTAGTGTAACATCGATATCACCATCGATTGTACTGAAAGCCATTGGTTTGTCCCCGGTAATTTTTTTAAAAGTAATCAATAATTCACCATCGATGGCATTAGCGACTACCCCGCCGGAAATATTTGTTAAGGTGATGTTGCCTTCGAGGGTGCTGATTTCGATATCCCCCGTGATATTACCTATGGTAATATTACCTCCGAAGACGCCGCCCGGGATATTGAGTGACGCCAGTATGCTGTTAACCATCATTCCGATATTGATACCGTTTTCTGTGACTGCTTGCCCTGCATTTTTAACCGATTCACCCGTTTTTTCTCCACCGCACCGTATCGAAGTGTTGTAGGGCACCTGTATAGCCAACTCGACTTCATTCTGCATCGACCTCGTAATGACAATGGTGTTATTTTCTTCTTCGGCATATATCGTCATACCGGAACCGGAAATACGTTTCATACCTTTGGCTTTATCGGGAGGATTTAAGAGGTTTTCAACGGTCGATTTTGTTTCGATGATGACTTCATTGCCATCATATCCTTCTACGGTAATGTTTCCTTCTCCCGATACAATTTTCAGAATTCCCGTTTTTGAGGGATTATTGAATTTCATGACTTTACGTTCGGTATAAGATTCTGCGTACGATACTGAAGTCGTAAAGAACAGTACCAGTAAAGTTATCCATATTTTTTTTACGAATCTTTTCATGACTGTTACTCCTTTTTCAATTAAATGATTTTTTCCATACCGAGGCGCGCACGTTTTTTAACCGGTTCCATGGTTTCCGGATTGTCTATTATCGTTTTTAAGGTTTCAAGAGCATTTTGTTCCCGTATTTTAGCCAGCAGGTCGATCAGGTAAATCTGTACAAGCGGCGACTGCTGATGTTCCAAAGACTGCACCAGTTCATTTCTCACCCATAGGGTATCGCTGAATTGCTCCAGCGCAGTTACCACCGCAAGCCGTACATTGACATTGGGGTCAGTATTAAGTGTATTGATAAGAGCCGAGAGATGTTTCTCATCGGGATTAATTATATCCTTACTCATGGCGACTCCCTGCAGGCGGTCGATTGCGGAGGGACGTGTCAGCAGTGAAAGAGTCACCAGTTGCCGCATTTCCGACATTTCATCTTTAAGCTGTGTTATTTCATTTTTGGGGCCGGTACCGAAATTCATACGAAAACCGATTAATATACCCAAAATCAAAACAGCGACAGTAATTCCGAACTGAAACACAGGTTTCCGTGGCCACCAAACGGCAAGCCATTCGTTTACCCGTTCGATCACTGCCTTTTTAGCCGGAGCATTGTTCATGCCGATTTTGTATGCCTCCAGCATATGGTAAAACCTGCTTCGGACAGCAAAACCTGGCTCTTCCTCAGGTATCTGTTCCAGTTTCGACCATACAAGATTCATAGCCTCGACTTTCTGTCTGCATGTAGTACATTCGGAGATATGCATCTTAACCTGCTGTGAGGTTTCCGAATCCAGTGTACCGCTAAGATACTCAGGTATGTTTGCCTGTATTGTCTCACATTTCATGATGTCCACCACCTGTTAATTCCATAAATGTATCGGTTAACTCTTTCATGGCGCGGTACATGCGAACTTTCACCGCACCCACAGTACAACCGAGAATCTTTCCGATTTCCTTATAACGCATGTTATTAAAACGGCTCATTACCAAAAGTTCACGTTTATCTTCCGGTAATTTCAACAGTGCTCTCTGCAAAACGGCAATATCACTTTTCTGACTGAATGATTCCTCCGGGCCGGGTGTATCTCTGATAAGGTTTCCGGTTTCCTCAAGGTCAACATACTCTACACTATGTTCACGGTAATAATCGATACGGGCGTTACGGGTGATACCGTACATCCATGATTCGAAATTGCCATCACCTTTATAGGTATGCCGGTATTTCAGCATTCTCAGGAATACCTCCTGGACAAGGTCTTCGCTTGCCTGACGGTTTCCGGTGTGCTGCCGGAAGAAATTGTACAGTCGTTTGTGGTGTGTCTCGAACAACTGCCCCAGCTTATCGATGTCACCGCCGCGTACAGCAAGCATCAATTCATTATCAGTCAATACATGTGCTCCTGCCGTTTTCTTTACTTGTTCTAATAATGAATACAGGATTTTCGAAAAAAGGTTACAAAAAAATGCAGTATGTGATTAGTGTCCGGTAAAAAGGTTCTCAAATTGTACAAAAATAACTAACACCAACGAATTACGGAAATAATATGAGTTATCGATATAAAAAAAACGCTTTTCTTGTTTCGTATCCCACACGACCATATTTTCTTTTTGGGGGTCAAAAAGAAAATATGGAAAAAGAAAAGACCATTCACCCGACAAAATGCTTGTTCCTGTTCGATGTGCCTGCTC
>JAFGMP010000261.1 GCA_016927495.1 Candidatus Latescibacterota bacterium
ATAATTAAATATAATACTCTTATAATGTTTTTTTTGAACTATATAAAGGGCGCTAATGACCACTATTATCTTCTGTAATTTCTCTTTAAGATATTCCGATTATATTTTTATTTTGTATTCCTCACTATTCCGGCAGTTAATAACCATTAAAACTTTTCAGTTCTTGAGGTAAAATGACTGACTTACATAATCGTAAAGTACCGGAAAATTTAGTAATAGCCGTCGAATTTCTTAAAGTACTTTTTTTCGTTTATTGTTTTCTCGTGAGCATAGACCTTATGGGTATCGCTTTTAAGGCTTCCAGGGATACGGTTCAGCCTATACTCGAACATGCGACTGCCAATCCGTTTCTCGGTCTGGTTCTCGGAATAGTGGTTACCAGCATTATTCAAAGTTCATCTTCGACAACATCGATTGTTGTAGGATTGGTTTCAGGTGGAGTCTTATCACTTCAAAATGCGATCCCGGTGATCATGGGCGCAAATATAGGAACCACTGTAACCAATACCATCGTCTCCTTCGGATATGTGGGACGTAAAAATGAATTTGAAAGGGCATTTGGGGCTTCTATTGTACATGATATGTTCAATATTTATGCCACTATGATTCTATTTCCAATTGAACTTCTGACCGGACTTATTTATAACACTTCAGTTGGGCTTGAAAATGTGTTCGAAAAAATGGGAGGATTCGATTTCATCAGCCCGTTGAAAATCATCGTACATCCTGTCGCCGGAATGATTTCGGAAGTAGTTGACAATCATATCATAGTACTCGTTATCGCTTTTGTGATATTATTCTTGTCGCTAAAACAAATTGTCGATAACATGAAAGGTATTGTGATGGAAAAGATCGAGAATATTCTGAACAAATACCTTTTCCGGAATGTATTAATCAGCCTTTTTTTCGGAATTATCCTGACTGCAATTGTACAATCGAGTTCTGTGACAACATCTATAATAATTCCGCTTGTCGGCGCAGGGATTTTGACCGTTGAACAGATATTTCCGTACACTCTTGGCGCAAATATTGGTACAACAATTACAGCGATGCTTGCAGCTTTTACTGTTTCCGAACATAAAGATCTTGCAGTTTCCGTAGCTCTTGCACACCTTATTTTCAACGTCTTCGGCATAACTGTGATCTATCCGATTAAAAAAATTCCGATATGGACTGCAAAAACTATCGCAAGATATGTATCAAAATCAAAAAAACATTTCCTGCTATTTCTGGTTATATATATATTATTACATATTGTCCCGATTGTGTTCGCATTTTTTGATTAGGAAGGTGTAGCATGTTTAAACAATTATTGAAGATATGGTCTGAGCAGGCATTTTCTCAGCAAATGATAAATGAGTTTTTGACAATGCTCGATGATTCGGAAAAAATGCTATCGTATGCATTTAAAGTGTTAATTCAGGAGTCAAAAGGGAAAAAGTTTGACAAAAAGATTTATCAGAAAGACAAAAAAATTAATCTGGCAGAACGTGAAATTCGTAAGAAAGTATTAATTCATCTGTCGACAAATCCCACTTGTAATCTTCCGGCATGTCTTGCACTGATCAGTGTAGCCAAAGATGCCGAACGGCTCGGAGATTATGTAAAAAATATTTTTGAACTACGTGATCTATTGAAAGATCCGGGGAAAAGCCGTGCACTTTTTGAAAGGTTATTTGAAAAAAACGGTACAGAATTAATGGAACTATTTGGTATGGTTTCGACTGCGTTCGAAAATTCAGATAGAGAACTGGCATGTAAAGCAATCGCATCCGGTCATGAGATTGCCAAAAGGTGTGAAGATATAATTGAAGAAGTAGCGAGTTCTGATTACAGTCCGCGTCAGGCAGTTGTTCTGGCCCTTGGCGCCAGGTATATAAAACGGATTGCCGTTCACCTTACCAATATTGTGACTTCGGTTACAAATCCTTTACCGGAACTGGATTTTGTCGGTGATAAACCGGTAGAAAATAGTTTAAAGAGTAATTGTGAAGTCATCGAAATTGAAGAGAAAGAGAAAAATAATATATAAAACATAACACATGGGGGAATCACCGGTGAAAGTTTATGAAACTAACGAAATTCGAAATGTAGCCTTGCTTGGTCATGGCGCTTCAGGAAAAACCACATTTGCTGAAGCAGTGATACATACGTGTGGGGCAACAAGTCGAATGGGAAAAATTGAGAATGGCAATACTAAATCAGATTATCTCGATGATGAAATAAGTCGCCAGATATCGATTAGCACATCACTATTACAAGCGGAATGGGCTAACCGTAAAATCAATTTGATAGATACTCCCGGATACGCTGATTTCATTGGTGAGGTTATTTGTGGTATACGTGCGGCCGACTCAGTTTTGATATTTATTGATGCGGTTACCGGCCTTGAGGTTGGAACTGAAGCCGCATGGGAAATTTGCGAAAAAAATGACAAACCGATAGTTTTTATAGTAAACAGATGCGGTAAAGAGCATGCAAAGACTGATGAAGTGCTAAAAGCAATTCAGGACCGGTTCGGTCACAAGGCGTTGCCAATACAAATTCCCGTAAATTCCGGTGTCGGATTCACTAAAATAATTGATTTTGTCAGTATGATGGAATACACCTATGATATTGACGGCGAGGGTAAAGGTAAAGCAGGTGATATTTCTGAAAATTTTAAAGGGGCGGCTGAAGAATATCATGAAAAACTAATTGAAGCTGCCGCAGAAAGCGATGATACTCTTTTGGAGAAATTTTTTGACTCGGGTCTTTCTTCAGATGAAGTCAGTGCCGGTATCAAAAAAGCCATACAGGAGCGATCTTTGTATCCCATCGTATTTACAGATAGTTATACTAATGTTGGAACTGATTTGGTACTCAGGCTCATCACAGAGAGTATTCCCTCCCCCAGTGATATGCCAAATTATACAGGAAAAAAATCGGGTAATGCAGAAATTGAATTACAGCCATCCACAAACGCGCCTTTAACGATTCAGGTTTTTAAGACAGTTATTGAGCAGCATGTTGGTGAATTATCACTATTTCGTGTATTTTCAGGATCATATAAGGCAGGTGATGAATTATACAATTATCATCATGGTTCTTCCGAAAGACCAACCGCTATGTTTACACTAGTCGGAAAAGACCGTACCGACATTTCAACCATTAATGCAGGCGATATCGGGTGTTTTGTCAAGATGAAAAGCACGAAAACAAGTGATACGCTCTGTTCAAAACAGATGCAGATAGCTCTTCCTCCTCTTGAATTTCCCGAACCTGTTATGGATGTAGCTGTTTACCCTAAAACAAAAGGTGAAGAAGATAAAATAACACAGGGACTCGCTAAAATTCATGATGAAGATCCTTCTTTCAGGCTTTCAACAAATTCAGAATTAAAACAAATCATTCTCGAGGGCCTTGGCGGTCTGCATATTGAAGTCATTATTGATCGTTTCAAGCGTAAATTTGGTGTTGATGTCGATTTAAAAGAACCGAAAATCCCATACCGTGAAACCATCACGGGGAAATCTGATGAAAGATACCGTTATAAGAAACAAACCGGCGGCCGCGGACAATACGGTGAGGTTTATTTCCGCATGGAACCGCTCCCAAGAGGTGAAGGATTTGAATTTGCCAATGAAATCAAAGGCGGCGTCATACCATCGAGGTTTATTCCGGCAGTCGAAAAGGGACTTGTAGAAGCAATGGAAACCGGCCCTCTTTCAAAATGTAAAGTAATCGACCTGAGAGTTGCGCTTTATTATGGTTCATTCCATACGGTTGATTCATCGGAACTTGCATTCAAAATGGCAGCCTCGATGTGCTTCAAGGAATGTTTTCTTAAAGCCAGACCGATACTGCTTGAACCGATTTATAATATCGAAGTGAAAGTCCCTGATGCGTATACCGGCGATGTAATGGGCGACCTGTCATCACGGCGTGGTAAAATCATGGGTATGGAACCATCGGGCATATTTCAGATAGTGAAAGCGCAGGTGCCGCTTTCTGAACTGTATATGTATGCAACACAGCTTCGCTCACTAACTCAGGGACGTGGTGCATACACACGTAATTTTTCTCATTATGAAATGGTGCCTCCTGATATATCACAGAAAATTATCGAAGCTACAAAAGCAGATGAAGATTGAACAATTTAATATATAAAGGGGAGGGCCTGAACAATGTCCGGTCATTCCAAGTGGGCGACAATACGTCGTAAAAAAAGCGCAACCGATGCAAAACGCGGTAAAATATTTACCAATCTGATAAAAGAAATACAAATATCGGCTCGCAACGGTGGCGGTGATGAATCTGCAAATCCAAGACTCAGAACTGCTATTGCAGCTGCGAGAGCTGCCAATATGCCCAACGACAACATTAAAAAAGCAATTCAGCGCGGTACCGGTGAATTACCCGGAATTCATTATGAAGAAATCAGCTATGAGGGATATGGACCCGGGGGTGTAGCTATTCTGGTTGAATGCATGACGGATAATAAACAGAGAACGGTATCGGAAGTGCGACATCTTTTCAGCAAGTACAACGGATCGCTTGCAGAAAACGGAGCGGTTTCCTGGATGTTCGACGCCAAGGGAGTAATTACGATTGACAGCGATACCATGGATGAAGACACGCTAATGGAACATGTTCTGGAATCAGGCGCTGAAGATATGAGTAATGAGGATGGTGTTTTTGAGGTTACCTGTTCTCAGAAAAATTTTCCCTCAGTTCATGCATATTTTGAGAAAAAAGGAATTTTGTGCGAGAGCGCTGAAGTGGCAAAAGTACCGCAATCAACCATTAAGGTCGAAGGAAAAGATGCAAAGACACTTTTGAAGCTTATGGAAGGGCTTGAGGATTCTGACGACGTACAAAAAGTTTGGGCGAATTTTGACATTGATGAAAAGGATATGGAAGACTGATACGTTATGAAAATTCTCGGGGTAGATCCCGGATTGCAGGTTACCGGATACGGTTTATTGGACAATCAATACGGCAATCCGGTACTGATTGAAGCCGGAGTCATTCGCAGCGTCTCAAAACAACCTCTCGAACAGAGACTTCTTGACCTGTACACTGGCCTGAATGCTATTTTGACTGAATTCAGGCCTGATGTTTTATCAGTAGAAGAACTTTATTCACACTATAATCACCCCAGGACCGCAGTAATTATGGGACATGCCCGGGGGATTATTTTTCTTACATCAGGAATGCAGGGAATACCTGTGTTCTCATATTCTGCAACCCGAATAAAAAAGTCTCTGACAGGATCAGGGCATGCATCCAAAGATCAAATTGCCCGTATGATTTGCCGTGTATTGCAGTGTGAAAAAATCAAAGGGCCTGGTGATGTTACCGATGCGCTGGCTGCAGCACTCTGTCATTTAAACGTTATCTCACATGGCGGTATATTGTGATTGCAAAAATACAGGGAATTCTCACCGGAATCGAAAAAGATACTGCCCTTGTTGAAATAAATGGCATTACCTATGGAATATTTGTTACTGCCGCTGTATCGGAACGTCTTACAACTTCCGGTAAAATAGGGCAGGATGTGGTTTTTCATACGCTTGAATATATTGAAGGCAACCCGGTTATGGGAAACCTCGTTCCACGTTTGGTAGGGTTTCCCAACAAAACTGACCTGGATTTTTTTTCGATGCTCACGACTGTTCAGGGATTAGGTGTGAAACGGGCGCTGCGGGCGCTTACTGTTCCGGTTAAAGATGTGGCTCGGGCAATAGAATTGAATGATGTGGCATCGCTGAAAAAATTACCTGAAATAGGCGGCAAAACAGCCCAGAAGATAATTGTCGAACTCAAAGGAAAAACTGCACGTTTTGCATTACTTCGGGAAGATGATGTCGATGCAACGGCACAATCTGTTCGTATAGAAGATGAGTTACATAGTGATGCGCTGGAAATTCTCAGACAGTTACAGTATTCGGAATCTGAAGCCGAGACACTGATAAACGAAACGCTAAAAAACAGGCCGGATTTAATAACAGCGGAAGATCTCATCCAGGATATATTTAAACGGAAGATGGGATAAAAACAATAAATTATTTTAAGAAGTTATTCCTTAGATACAAAAAATCTTGTGTTTACAAAATTTTATAAGTTGCCTTTCTGAAAATTTGCTTCAATTATCAAATCTTGTATGAATCCATGTTTCGGAGTATAGAATATGACCCGTGAAAGACTGGTTACCGGCAAATCCGCTACAGGCGAGGAAGAGGACTTTACCTGGAGTTTACGTCCTAAAACAATACAGGAATATATCGGGCAAAAAAATATCATCGAAAAATTATCTATTTCGATAGAAGCCTCGCGAATACGTGAAGAACCTCATGAACACCTCATTCTCTACGGTCCGCCGGGTCTCGGAAAAACCACGCTTGCACATATAATTGCGAGAGAACTGGATTCACGGCTTGTTACAACAACAGGACCGGCACTTTCGCGGATTGCAGACCTTATGGGAATCCTCACCAATCTCGACAGAAAAGATATCCTGTTTATCGATGAAATTCATCGTTTGCCCAAGGCGGTTGAGGAATTCATCTATCCGGCAATGGAAGACTTTCGGGTTGATTTTGTTGTTGACAAGGGACCGTTTTCAAAAGTCATAAATGTTCCTTTAAAACGCTTCAGTCTTGTTGGCGCAACCACACGTATAGGCCTTCTGTCTGCACCGCTTCGTGATCGTTTCGGTATGTCATATCACCTTGATTTTTATCCGCCCGAAGAGATATGCAAGATAATACTACGGTCTGCCGGCCTGCTCGATGTTGGGATCGATAAAGAAGCCGCAGATATTATTGCTAAACGCTCCCGGGGTACACCACGTATTGCGAACCGGCTATTGAGAAGGGTACGCGACTATGCAACAGTAAAGGCCGATGGCGTGATAACCGTTGAACTGGCGGAAAAATCCCTGAAAATGGAAGGTATCGACAGCCGTGGACTCGATGACCTCGACAGGTCGCTGCTTAAGATTATCATCGATTATTATGACGGTGGCCCTGTAGGCATCGATGCTGTAGCTGCCACTCTTTCGGAAGAAACAGATACACTTGAAGAGCTTGTAGAGCCTTATCTGCTGAAAATCGGATTTCTCATGCGAACTAAACGCGGAAGAACGGCAGGGCAGGAAGCATACCGTCACCTCGGTATTCCATTTAAAGGTTCTGTCCAGGGAAGTCTGTTCGAATAGCTGGAATCGTACGAAAAACACGTGTATCAGGCGGTTTACACATAAATTATTCTTGCTGTACGGCAACCGATACATTATATTTGTTATTCTTAAAATGGGGCGGCGTAGCTCAGTTGGTTAGAGCAGTGGAATCATAATCCACGTGTCCGGGGTTCGAGTCCCTGCGCCGCTACCAGTTTATTTTAAAGGACTTACATTGATTATGTGAGTTTTTTTTTGTATATTGATTTTCGATATTCCAATTGTATTTCCAACCCATACCTTCATATTCATCATTTTTTAGGTATATGGCATAAAATTTTTATTAAGTAATGGAACTGTACTTACTGTAAAAACATTAAAGCCGGTATTGATGGGGAAATTCGAGCAAGTTTGCATAAAGGCGTTATGTGAAATGTCCATGGACAGATGCAATTGCACATAACTTCCTTTATGTACGAGCCAGTTAGGACGACGGCGAGTTTAAACTTGCTATAGTGGGAATATAATTTGGTTGAGATGTGTGTGGCAAATATGGGGGATGAGTGGGGTGGGGTTACCGAACCGACGACAAAGGGCGATTGATCGGCAGATATGTGACGTACATCACAGAACAATATAAATTTTAAATTATATAACATACAGTGGGCTTTAGTCCGGTACCTCAGCCTAAAAAAAAAGAATAGTGTGTGAAGGTTCATCCGAGACAACAGCCCTGTTACGACCTCTTGTTTATATTTACTATGATCGGGTCAGGGAGTTTCCCTTGCCCGATTTTTTTATTGTACTATTTGGACTTTCCCGGAGCTTGATCGTGCGAGCTGAGGGGTAAATATGGTGGGGGTGTGTTGGCTGGGATTACCGCAGCGACGATTTGATTATAAAGTAAATTATCCGCTGAAATTAAAATGTTGAAGGCATATCAGGCCATTGTTTTTTGGTATTGTATTCTTCCGGTATATCCGGCTAATACCATGCCCGGGGATAACCACATTTCGTACATTCGGTTCGTAACCCAATACGCTTACCAGCGCCACGTTATAAATAATTATATAATATTTATCACTTAATCTAATTTTATAACTATTTTTGCAGGAACACCGGAAACAACACAATTATCAGGAACATCAAAATTTACAAAAGAATTACCTGAAACAACAGCATTTTCACCAATTATAATACCATGGCTTAATAAAGCTCCTGATTTGATATTTGCGCCTTTTTTTAAGATTACCTCTTTTTTCCCGCAGGTATAAAACAAACGGTCTTCAAGAAAAGTATTATTATTATACCTGTTGTGGGTAATTATTGTAACATTAGCTCCAAGACTGACACCTGATTCTAAAACAATACGCTCAGTTAAATCTAAAAAAATGTTACCCCCAAAACGGCAGTTATCACCTATTATTAAATTTTGATACCCATTATTCGCTTTTACTCCCGCACATATGAGGGGAGATAATATAAAAACATTTTTACCGATTGTCGCCCCAAATAATTCAAGAATTTTTTTATTCAATCTTGAACTGAATAGGAGCAAATTGGGCGGGCCATTAAATTTAAAAAACAAAATAAGAGCATTTCCCAAAATGAGTGATAATAATGTATTGATAATTTTTCTCAAGAATTTCATAAAAAACCATGATTCTCATATAATAATATTTGTAAATAATAAATTGTACCAATATCATGTTGAATAAATATATGTATCTCGGTATCGAAAAATTAAAGGACATTAACCATTATAAACATATTTAATACGGCAGAGCAATAAACAACAATGGATAATTTCATTCCATAATTTAAATTTTTCCCCATTATGATACTTTATCAGAAATTATATAACAACATTTTTCAGACATAAGCACTTGATAATATTCACTTTAAATGAAATATTATAATTTGGCATTAATATTGCATATTTAAATGTCTGACGACATTTTGAGAATTTGAGATTGACAGGATGAGTGTCATGAATGAGATAAAACAGGTATTTGAAGATTTAAAGCATATAAAAATATTGCTTGTTGATGATGATCCGATTATTTCAAATCCATTAAAGCTTGTATTCAAGTATAACAATTGTTTTATAGACATTGTTGATACTGTTGAATATGGACTCTCATTGATAGGAAAAAGTCATTATGATATCATACTTTGCGTATATAATCCTCCAAAAATAAATGGTATAGATTTTTTGAAAGGTGCAAAACTACAACAATCTCATAGTATTCGTGCACTCATCACAGGCTACGATACAGAAGGAATCAAAATTAAGGCATTAGCTGGTGGAATCGACAATATAATGTATAAACCTTATACAATTCCTTCATTCATATCTTATATATCACGATTACATAATACCAAAAAGATACAAATGATATGATGCAACGGTAATCTTCAGTAAAGTTGTTATCTCATTTCTATAATTGTTTTCCTTCTTTTGCGGCTTTTTGTAGTTTTTCATTAGCCATAATTGCAATTTCCACCCGTCTGTTCAGCCTTCTGCCGTCCGGAGTATCATTTGATGCTACCGGTTCGGTTTCACCATGCCCGATGGTCATAATTCGTTGATTCATAATACCGTTTGAGACAAGATGCACTGCAACGGACTTCGCACGGCGTTCCGAAAGCGTTTGGTTGTATTCATCAGAGCCGGTCGAATCCGTATGACCATCGACAAGAATGTCGGTATCCTCATATTTTTTTAGAATGTTTGCAAGCTGTTCAATATTAGATATAGCAGGAGAATCCAGTTCATATGAGTTGGTCTGAAACAATATCCCGGAATCAAACGTTATTTTAATTCCTTCGCCCACACGTTCAACCTGTGCACCTTCGAGATCACGTTCGATTTCGGCAGCCTGTTTATCCATATAATTTCCGATTAATGCACCTGCTGCCCCGCCGATCGATGCACCTATGAGCGCACCGGTAGCAGTTTTTCCGTACTGTTTCCCAATTACTCCGCCGATAACACCTCCTGCACTGGCTCCGATTGCGCCACCCTTGACTGTCCTGCTCAGTCCGCAGTTTATCGAAAGCATTGAAAGAAGAATTGCAGTTATGAAAAGTCTGATCTGTGCCATGATATACTCCTCCGTTTTAGAAAAGAAATTCTTACAATATGATCGCTATATAAATATCGATTCTCAAAATTATTTTTACAAGTCTTTTATACAGAGTGCGTATTCTCAGTGAAAAAACACAGTCATTGCATATTCGGAACCGCCAATCACTTCCATCCCTTGTCGGCGGCGCTCATGGTTGTTTCGATTATGATGAACTGTAATTAAGAGCGTCTACGTTTTTCACATAATGAGGTAGAATATATACACAATCTGATGATAATGATTATATAAAGAATTAACGTAAAATAATATTGAATATATAATGGATAAGCATTAATATATATCTAAATAATATATAAATATCGGCTCAGTTTTAAAAAAGGACAAAAGTTATGTGCGGAAAACAATGGATTCAGGTTCTCTTTGTTATCGCATTTATTACGGCTGTCCTGTACTGTATTTTTCGACCGGCAGTGCAGGATTATATCGCATATTCTTTACATTGGAGCCATATACTTTCGGGTGGAGATCCCTGGGTTGGAACAGCGGAAATGAATATGTATGGACATAATGCATATGGTCCTCTTTATATTCTGTTTGTTTTACCATTTTCGATTGACCAAAAACTACCAAGGATCATATTTACTATTATCTGGTTTGCGTTGGCTTATTGGTTAATAAAAAAAATCTATAATTCCGGAAAAATACAAAATAAAACAAAAATAATTCTTACTCTGATTCTTATCCTGTCACCATTTCTTTGGCTTCGTACCGTACATTTCGGACAATTTGATATAATTCTTGCCGCGTTATCGTTGTGGTCAATCGATACAAAACAACAGAATAAGAGTATACTTTCCGGAATATTAATTACTCTTGCCATTGCTCTGAAATACTATCCTATTGTTTTTGTTCCTTTCATATTCTTTTCAGAAAGAAAACCGGATTTCAAATTTTTCTTTACTTTTGTCGTAACTTCCGCGGTTATTTTTGCGACTACCTATTTGATATGGGGTGATACATTTATTATGGCAATTAAATATGCTTCAGCACGCCCTTCAAAAATGTTATCAATTTTCAGATTTCTCAGAGGAACATATTCTCCACTCAAAATCATTACTGGTATTCATAATGTAGACAGATTAAGCACACTAACGATAATGATTTCCGGATTTATTATTTTTATTATATACATACGAAATAAAATAGATCTTATTACCGGTTCTGTGATCGCAATAAATGTTACCCTGCTTTTTTACAAAGTTGGTCATCAGCAATTTCATGTTTTACTCTATGTTCTACTTGTTTATTGGATGCTTAACAAAGGTGTTTCCGATAAACTTACATTTAAGGCGATCATGATATATATGCTTTTTATAAATATCTATGATATAGGTTATGTTTCCCTTTCATGGTATAAATTCCACTGGTCATTTGTTCGTGAGATATGTGGATTATTTTCTTTCGTTATTATGAGTTTTTTATTATATGTTTTATTATATAAACAAACTAACATTACTTCTGCAATAATAGTTTCAAACGATACCTCAAACCAGCAACTTGATTATTCAGATTAAATTATCATAAAAAAAGAAAAATCTCTTGACAAAATATCAATACGGTATATATTGATTAATAAGATTAATATTTATAAAGGATGATTTGTAAGGTACGTATTAAGATCCAAGACAATACATACGACTGTAATATCGGCAAGGAAAATATGACAAAAACCGATGTTACAAAAGCATAAGATGGTGACACTTATTTCGGTTTTGTTCAAAAAACAAATCTAATGTTTGATAACAAACTGAAATCAAATTCAAAAAAGAAATAAAAAACTCCGTAACAAAAATATTCTTTAACAACAAATATTATTATTCAGCAGGAGAACCCTCATAGCGCGAATCAAGATAAATAATTTGATAATAGATGACGATTTAATTGATAATCTGACAGACATAATTAAGAAAAATGTTTATCAGTCTTCCATCGAAAATAACTTAAAAAATTCTGTAATTGAATTACTGTATAAAATTGGGATTATGCAACTCACAGGAAATGAATATGCAAATGCTGTGGCAATCTTTCGAAAAACAGTAACCCTTGATTCGAATCATGTACCATCGATACACAATTTAGGGAAAGCATTGTATTTTTTAGGTGATGTCAGCGAATCTGTCAGACAATTTCGCAGAGCCTTTGCTTTAGGTGACAGTGATTTGCCATTATCTGCGGAAGCTACAATAATTCCGAGTGATCCACTGGCAGATAACAAGTCTATTTCAGAAATTCGTCGATCCTGGGGGAAAATTCTCAGTGACAAAAATAATAATCAAAAAACAAAGGGAAATTTTGAACTGACACAAAAAGATCATCTTTGTATCGGATATGTTTCCAGTTTTTTTCATAAAAAAAACTGGATGAAACCGGTATGGGGTCTGATCAATAATCATAATCGTGATAAATTCAAAATATTTTTGTTTTCAGATGCCCCGGAATCAAAAATCAAAGGTTATGACAAACATCCTTTAGACCGGTTTTATGACATTACATCACTATCGAATTCTGAAGTTGCTGAACTCATCGTACAAAAAGATATTGATATTTTAATCGACCTTAATGGATACAGCTGTATAGAACGTCTTCCACTTTTGGTTAATAAACCTGCTCCTGTTATCATCGGATGGTTTAATATGTATGCAACTTCAGGGCTCGCTTGTTATGACTATATTATCGGAGATAAGCATGTAATCCCGATTGAAGAAGAAAAATGGTATGGCGAAAAAATAATCAGAATTCCGGGATCTTATTTAACTTTTAACGTGACCTATCCGGTTCCTGAGATATCACCACCCCCTTGCCTGACACATGGATATATCACTTTTGGTTCACTGTCTTCTCTGTATAAAATTACCGGTGAAGTGATAAAAACGTGGTCAAGTATTCTGCTTCGATCTCCGACAAGCCGACTATTAATAAAGAATGCACAATTGGAATCACCGGGAAATCGTTCATATATACTTGATAAATTTGCATTTTTTGGTGTATCCGAAGACCGTATTGAACTTGAAGGACCATCAGAACATTATGATTTTCTCAGAAAATATGATGAAATCGACATAGCTCTTGACACATTTCCCTATAACGGTGGTACGACAACAACAGAAGCTTTATGGCAGGGAGTTCCCGTAATTACCTTCTATGGAGACAGGTGGGTTTCACGTACTGGTTCTTCCATTCTGAAGACAGCACGATTAGAAGAATTTGTATGTTACGATATTAAAGATTATATTGAGAAAGCCGTTCAACTCGCCGAATCGAAAAAGACACCGAATGTGCTATGTAATTTACGTTTCAGTATGAGAACTTTTCTGAAAAATTCTCCTATATGTGATACAACAACATTTACAGAAGACATGGAAAGAATTTATCGTAATATATGGGATTATAAAATCGAGAGTAATACCGGGTAATCACTTTTAACTTTTTTAAAAGGAGGATCACTATGGCACGTATTAAAATTAACGACTTACCGAAAGATCAAAAGGTGAGCAGAGATGAAATGAAAAAAATCAGAGGTGGATTGATGTATTTGACTTACAATGATGTATCCGGCGAAGCACAGGATAAAGATCATAAAGGTTGGACTGACCTTTTATCTTTTACCTGGAAATAACTAAACTATACTCGGCAAGTTTTATTAAAATCGGAGTTGGGAAAAACTGTCGCATTTGCATAACGTAGTTTATGCTGTCAGATACTTATCGGGGAAGATAAATTATTTCTGACAGACCGTTTTCCTGTGTTTTTCAACTGCCATTATGATTCATACTAATAGATCAATATAAATGGACTTACGATAGACAAGGTAAGTCCATTTTTTTTCTTACATGTGTTCAATTCTAAAAGAAAAATGGTTGTATTCCTGCAGACGTCGATTGTACATTGATAGATTTAAAAACTGATAATATTAATTTCGAATATATTACAAATTCCTGACAGTTTATAAAGTATCAATAACAAGATTACAGTCTTTAATCATTATCATACATAATTGAATTTGAACAAAATATTGTCCGTCAGCGTTTTAAGTCGTCCGAATGATATAACCATGTATGGAAACACTCTGGACATTCGAGTTTTACTTGTTCCTCTGAATTGTTGGAACCGTAAGTTAATACCCGAACAATTTCCCCTTTTGTTTTACAAATGGGACAATTTTGAAAAGACTCCGGAATATCGTCAATCTTCTTTTTCATGTTGTTTCACCCGGCTTTCCTTGATGCGTTGTTAAAATTTTATCCAACGTATTAACATAAAGAAGAATAGCCATTTCTGATATTCAAAACAAGCATTTTCATTAAAATTTTATTAAATTTTACTTACAATTCTCAATTTTTTTTTAACAAAACAGTAAATCTTTATAAAACCATGTAATATAACGTATACCGATTCAACTTGTTTCCTTGACAAGCCATGAATAGTATAATATACTTTATCATGCAATTTGTAAATTTTTAAAACAGGTATTTTATTGCGCTAACCGATACATTTCACCCGATAAATGAGGTGGTAAATGCTTGCGAATTTTAAACAATTGGCTTTAATACTTTTTGTATGTTCTCTCTCCCAATCGGCATATGGACAGGACTCAATTCAGTCAAGTCCTCCCTTGTATTTCCGTGAAGATTGGATGGAATCACCAGCGGAAACGCCGATTACACAACAGCATGTGTATAACAGTGAACTGGTTATGGAATTATTCGGATCCGGCAAAGACATGATAAAGAAATCTCATCATGATACACCGCTTGATGATCCTTTTTATGTATGGTCAGGTCAATGTGAGGGGAATTGGGCGGTAACATTAACAAAGCGTAATTCACTTGTCGATTTAACTCATGGATGTGTCAGGTGGAGAACCAAAAATTTTGACCGGATTCTTCATGTAATAGTATGTCTTGAAGACGGTAGCTGGCTTGTGAGTATACGGGGAACAGGGGAGACACCCGACTGGAATGAATTCACATTTGATCTTGCTGATACGGAGTGGAAGAAATTAGACATCTCAACGGTTTCAGCGACAGAAAATGTTGTTAATCCCGATCTGTCACGTATCCGTGCAATCGGTTTTACCGACCTTGAAGTTGGCGGGCAAAGTGCGTCATGTTCGCGTCTTGACTGGATCGAGGTTTATGGCAGAATAGTGAAACACTGAAAATACTAAACTTTATAACGGAGACAATAAACCACTATGAAAAACAAAGAGATGATCCAAAGTATGCCGGTTACATTACTCATGGCTGTATTTTTTTATGTGACTTTATGTTGTGTTGAAGTTTTTGCCGCAGAAAATCCTTTGAACTGGAACTCCTCATGGACAAAATACCAAACTGTTTTCGTTCAGGAAACAGCGGGACATGACCGTACAATCGAACCGGTTGAAATTGAAGTGAAATATTTTCAGCCTATGGCATCAAAAGATACAACGGGAATCGAGGATGCTGTCCGCCGTGAGTTGCGAGTAGTTCACTATACGAATAGAAAAAAATGGGAAGAAATTCCCTGCCAGATCTATGATGTTCGCACTTATCACTGGAACAGAAGGACAGAGAAACCTGAGGTTATGGTAAGAGTTCGTGTGGTTTTTATGGCAACGGTACCGGCAAATATGACTGAAACATATTATATATGTTATGGAAATCCGAATGCCCCCGAGCCGGACTACAAGTCCGCGTTGAACATAAGCGGTGATGGTGTCAGTTATACTATCGAAAATGAATTTTTCCAGATGAAAACCGATGATAAATCAGGCCAGATAGATACTATTTCCCTTAAATTTTCCGGAAATCCCTCGTTCAGTTTCAAAAGTGGCAATATGCATTGGAATCCTGATTTTATGTATGTGCCCGAAGATTTTCCCACAACATGGTTCAAGTGGTTTTACGCTCATAATTTCGAAAACCCGCCATATACGTTAGAATCGGGGCCTGTTTTCTTTTCTATCAGGCGAAGCCAGCTTGTTCCCGGGCAGGATATAGCTTTTATGGATGTCTATTACCGTTTTTATCCCGGTATTCCGTACTTTTTTATGGAATCGACCATAGAAGTAAAAAAGAGATGTCATACTCTTGCGATTCGTAATGACGAAATCGCATTCGGTTCGGAAGATTTCACTCATGCCGGCTGGCGCAACAAAACTCCCGATATGATAGAAAGTCATGTCGGAGAAATTGGCTCGGTTGATATCTATAATGCCGCACGCTCAGGAAATCATATACTTGGAAGCGCTCTTCCTCCCAACATTGCATGGATAAGCATGTGCCATATCGACAAAGGGTACGGGGTGGGCAGTATTCGTCTGGACTGGGAAAACAAAAATGTTCTTACCGGTGAACCATCACCGTTGTACAATTCCCATACGGTTATCAGCGAACATAACGGGGGACTGTACTGGTTCAGGAGTCTTGTCTATCCGCTTCGTGACGATTATGATGCGCTGGGGTGGGATGCCGATGACTGGCGAGACGCCTGCGTGGATATTCCGGAAGGGGCATCGTATTACGAAAAAAACGCATATATGTTTTATGAATGGACAAGCGAAAAAAAATTCGAACCGGTAGACAATCTATGGATACAGCTTAAAAATCCTCTTGTGGTCACTTTGAGACCATGATAGATCAACTTTATGTCGGTTTAATAATGAAAAACCGGGAGTTTTATTATGAAAAAAATCATCCATTTATTTATTACGGTTTGGTTACTCTTGCTTACATTATGTTTATTGTTTGTCCAGGGATGCAGTAAAGACAGCATAACGAATACTGCTGATATCGTCGATGCGCCTGAGATTCCTCCCAAGTCATCTTTCATAATAGATTTCGATAGTTTCCCTATCGCAAGAAATACAACGGAAACTATTAAAAAAAGTTTTCTGCGATCGGAAATGCAATCTTATAAGAATTGGGAATGGTCTGCAGGTAATGTACTTGTCTGGAATACACTATTGACGGTGACATTGGCTGTACCGGTGGCATCCTTTGTCGAATCGTTCAATCATGACCCGAAACTGCAAATGGACGGTACATGGATATGGCCTTACAGTTTTATCGTTTTCGGACAGTCATATTCTGCCGAGCTGCATGCAAAACTGGATACAGAGGGAATTCAGTGGGATATGTACATAACAAGACAGAATGTGTATGATGATTTTCACTGGTATACCGGACGGTCGAATCTTTTCACAACAGACGGCTATTGGGTATTGTATAAAAAACCCGAAGATCCTGTGCCCATACTCAGGATTGAATGGGACCGTGATATGACAAATAATTCGACAAACATCAAATATATCAATGTCATTCCTGACAATCCGGCAAACGGCAGCTATATCTATTATAGCATTACCGATGAAATACCCTATGATGCCTATTATGACATTTATTTAAGTGAAAGTAATAATAGTACCAATATCATGTGGAATCGCTCAACCAAAGAGGGTAGGGTAAACGATGTTCTGCATTTTGAAAATGATGCCTGGCATTGCTGGAACACGCAACTCGAGGATATAGAATGCCCATGAAATGCTTGTTACCCGGCAAGAAATGCAAAATGTATCTTTGCTTTATTCCAATAAAATTATATCCGAGAAATTATCATGTCACGAATTAAAATTCTCGATCTTTCTGAAGATTCAGAAATTTCAAAAGAAGCTTTAAAACAGATTCGGGGCGGTATAATTTTTTTTGATAAACATACTGATCCTAACAATACCAATGACCGTTATGCTAATGCTGAAACAGATTATCTTTTGTGTCGGATAGAATATTATCAGGGGCTTACTTATCTTGCAACAAATTTAAATTATTATGACTAAGAATAAATGCTAAGGCATAAAAAACTTACAGAAAATGAACACATATTCTTCTAAAGTTTTTGTCCGATATTTTATATATCCTTTTATTGCTCCATAACATTACACTGATTTAATGTTATTCTTTGTATCCGATTGTAAACATGCTCTCCAGGTCATGTCGGGAATAAACTTTGAATGCAATAAATGTTTCGGATGTTTTAATTCCACCAACCTTAAGTAAATGGCCCGTTACAAGTTCGGCGAGAGCATCGTTGTCTTTTGCACGTATCACGGCTATAAGATCAATTTTTCCGCCTACCGAATAAACTTCCGAAACATGTTCCATTTCGGCTATCTGTTCTGCAACTGTGTTAATTTTATCTCGTTCAACTGTTAATTGTACGACTGCGGTTACCATTTTTTACTCCTTTTCAATACAATTTTACAATCTGAATCCTCAGTTTATCGCTTCGGGTTCGCTATATTAGTGATAATCAGGATTTTATTGCATCCAGTTTATCCAGGATTTTTTGCAGAAGTACATTTGTTTTTATCGATTCGTTTCTGATTTTAAAAACGAAAAACGGTAGCAGGACTGATAAAATGGCAAGAGTAACGACAAAAAGAAAAAATAAAATATACATAACTAACATTACAATTCCCGGAACACCACTAATGTTCATGGTTTTATCCTTTCGTAATGAGTTTTCTATTTAATGTATTACTTTACACACATAGCTTGAATTTATTTTAACGGTACTGAAGTAATATTTCACCGCGACCTCTGGAAAGTTTTATTTCGAATTCATTTTTATCGCTGAATGACCACTTTTTAAACGGTTTATCATTCACCAACACCTGTTTCGGTTTTATGTCGAGAAGTAATTTTATTTGTATCGTTTCAGAAGCCGACCATTTGATCCTTCCTTGTGTGCCTTCTGTGTATTCGACCGAAACAGGTTTATCGGCGCTGAACAATGTATTTCCGTTAACAGCAATATGTGAAACTCGCATAGCTTTGTAACCGTTGTCAGTTTCAAAATATATGAGAGCATCTGTGTTGACCGATGTATCGGTGTACTTTTTTCCGCACGATGTATTGATGTAATAATCACACCCATTCGCCGTAACTATACAATGGTCAGACTTATTCGTGCAAGTTAGTGAATTGTTCAGTGTTTCATCGGTAGAGAGAAGATTAACGAAAGTTGTGCCTCCATTACCATTTCCGATATCTGTGGAGAGTTGGAGGAAACCGCGAGCTTTCATGTTTTCCTGGCGTTTATCTCTTATTTCGTTTAATGTCATGGGGCGCCGCATAATTCCGGCAAGGTACTTTACGGGTGCGAGTGTGTTTATAGTGAGTGTTCCGGACGGTCGTGTAATGAATGCTTTTCTGTCAGTGATAGAAATATCTTCCATAAATGGTGCGTGAAAAATCAGGTCAACAGTTTTGGCAGAGGAATTTCCTATAGCTTCATCGATGAGAATAGCTGTACGTGGTTCAATAAATAAAATGTTTCGTCTAAGAAGTTTCATTTTATTTTTATAAATGGGATCAAGCCGACCCGAAACGAAAGCGCCGCCTTTAAGCTCGAGAAAATCGGTAGTAGAAGCATAATTTTTCCATGACGGCACGTCATGTAAAAAGTCCCCGGCGCGCTGACTTTCGGGATTACCATCCACAAGGATACAGTTATGACCGCCTGCCTGTGTGACAAGTTTCTGGTACCAGAGATCATCGTAATAATCCGAGCGCCCCATTTCGCCGAGAAAGTTTTCACCATTGTCACAGAGGAAAAATGTACCCTGGTCAAAGTGCTGATGGTTGACGAACGGACCACAGCGGAAAATGAGAGCGAAATCCTTATGACTGAAACCGCTTCTTAATATAGTTGTACCGATATCCTCAAAAAACATGGTTTTCGGTAAATCATCGGGAGGTTTACCTTCGATAGTATCACCGGCAAAGAACAGATCACGTTCTGTAGTACCTGGATTGAGGTCATAGAGCCATTTTAGATAGGGATCATTGTATTTACCAAGCAGATATACGGTATTTCCTAAACTGAGATAGCTGTCACTACCGAACAGCATAAGGTTTTCATATCCATCGCCAAATGTATAAATTTGTTTTGTTTCAGGATCCATCTGGTAGAGCATGAAGTAATGACTTTTGGCAATTTTTTCAGGAAATCTCACATCGAACATGCGTCCCAAAACCGCCATGGATTTTGTCAGACCATGAAGAGTATGTATATAATAGAGTGAACCTTCCCCGTAAGCGCCATTTTCATCAAATGGATCGCAGGCGATTTCACCCAGTTTAAGAATAGAACCGGTAAGATACGGTTCGAGGTCCTGAGGTTTGTAATCTCCTAACAGTGCAACCGAGCAGAGTATGCTCCCGGCAGTTACATCGCATATCCAGTTTGATGTTTTGGATGACACCCAGTTGTCCTTTACATATTCTTCGTAAACCGACTGTATACCTTTAGAATAAAGAGCATCTGCGACTGCTGTACGTTCCGCAGGGGTAAATCTGTCATATATGAAATCGTACCCAAGCGCCAGGTCGGTTAAAAACAGACCGGTTATATAATAGGAGTGTTTTCCCTGATTAAGAATATGAGGAGGGACATAAGCAGGCCAACCGGCAACTTTCAGAAGAGCTTTCCGGGCAGCATCACCGGCTGCACTATCACCCGTCATACCGTATACGACTGCATTATCCCGAATATACTGCTGCGGCAAACGCAATGCGCTTCCGAAGTCTCCGAACACAGGCAGCCAGTGAACTTCATTAAATGCGTCGAATTTGTAGTTAAAATCCTCAATCTTATTGTCAGACCGTGCGTTACGGGCACGTTTTTGGATTTCTTCCCAGACATATTTAGGATGGCCTGAGGTGGTTTTTGCCATGATATCCGGTATATCTTCTGAGGATATAAATAATTTCGGATGAAGATGAGGCGCATCTTTTTTACTCACAAGAAAAACGAGGTTCGTTGTAAAAGAGTCATCGGTATTGTCAGTGGGGGAGAGCGTTGCCCGCCAAAATCCCGGTCCCAATCCATTATTTGAATCTGTGAGTTGTATAGTACATGTCAGAATGTCGCCGGTTCGTTTCATGATGAATGATTTAGTGTCTGTACCAGTCAGTGCACGAGATATTTTGACCGTTACCGATTTGACATCGATGGGAGGACTACCTGAAATAGTGATTGATTCTCCTTCGCGGAAATGTGTTCCGGCAATGAAATCAGACCATTCATCAAGTTTGTGAACCTGAGGTTCATTGAAACTCCAGTGTAACTGGCGCATCCCGTTGATTTTAATATCATCCAGACCGAATCGCAAAAGAGTTTCGGGATCGGCATTGGGACATACAGCCATAAAAGCTACGGCTGTTATTTTTTTTATCGAACCATCGTGAATTATCTCGCTGAAATGTATTGTATTATCATGCCATACCCGAGTTTCGGAAGACTTAACTAAAAGTTCCGCCATGGTACTGTCCGAAAATCCGAACCGTACTCTTATGCCTTCAGTACCCCGGTAACTTTTAATATATGACCGGAATGTAAGAACACTGACATCGGTAACATATAAATCGAGCAGCTTTCGGACGCCAAATTCATAATCAATTTCATAATTCGGTGTGATTTCACGGTATAATGCTCTGTTTTTAATATCTTTTACATTATGGAGCGGTTTTACCTGAATGGAGGGGTCATATGCCGTGTCCTGCGCCGGAGGATAGGATGCCCATGGGCCGACCGAACCTTTCTCAAAGTTCTCGTAATATGTATAAGGCGCCAGCACAGGTTCCGAAAAAGAACTGAAAGAAAATGCTGCAATCATTACAAAACACACTACGGCCAGACTGACCTTTTTCATGACTGCACCATTGCCAATGAAAGTGAGAATACAGTTCATTCAGATATCCAGTGAATAAACTATTGACTTATCCGTTAATCAAACTGTTTTAAGTATAGGAATAAACTTTAACGATATCAATAAGGTGTTTTGTTATTGATTGAATGTATTCATCCGGTACTCCATCGTGTGCTTTGGATTTTAATCTGAGATCGATCTGATCATTAACATAATCAACAACGACAAAAAGGCAATCTGATGTTAAAGCAATCTCGGTAGAAAAAAGTTCCAGATTACATACATCGGCAATTGTAGAAGTTACATCGCGTAATTGAGTAAGATTGTATAGACTCTCTTCATCTGGTGTTAAAGGAATGTAGATATGCGTGTGTGGATCCCACCAACTCAGGTAAATCTGGCCTGTGCAGCTAATCACACGAAACCATGCCGGCCTTATGCCAAGTTGTACAGGATAAACATGCGCCTGGAGCAGGTAAGTATCATCCGGTTTTACCCGGCGAGCAATTAAAACCTGATTGAATGTCGTTGCTTCCCTAGTTATACCCTCCCCGCCTCCGCCATGAGCCGGTTTGATGAAAAAACTTTTTCCGAGCGGACTCAAATCTATTTCATCGATCTCCGGTTGTTCCTCATAGGGCGGTATTATTATCGTGTACGGTGTGTGCACACCAGCGGTTATTAACTCCAGATGCATGGTTGCTTTGTTCCATGTCCTATACGCGCGCTCATATGCGTTTGGTCGATAAACATTATGGTCTCGCGCCCATTGATCAACCTGAATAAAACGCTTGTCGGTATCAGATGCACGATCAAAGAATACTCTGAAAGTAATCCGGTCATCGTTCAACAGATTTTGAAAGTCTGTCAGATTTTCCGGCGTTACCTGAACAATTGAAAGTCCGTTTGTATGGCACAATTCGTTTAATTTACATACAAAATCAGCGTCATATTCCCAGTTCCATGCAATGCAAAAATCGTAATTATTTATTTTCATAGTTTATATTATTGAGCGGCAATACGTTCCTGTGCTGCCTCAAGTATTAATCTTAAGAGGTCCGCATACCGCAGATCATCCCATCCAGCCATTATATTCATTTTACCATCCCAGCACCAACCCGGGTTAGGATTGACTTCAAGAAGTTTTATCATGCCCTGCTCATCGGCACGGTAATCAAAACGTGCATAGTCACAGCACCCGAGCCGTTCGAATAGCATGCTTGAATAATCAATAAGCCGGCGTTGTTTATCATCACTAAGAACAGCTTTCTTATATGATACCTGATTCCAGTAAGGAGAATCCGGGTGCCATTTTGATTCATAACCAAGAATCGGGGGTAGTTTATTATCGAGAGCGGAATAATCAACCTCGAGAGGACACAATATTTTGGAGGTTAATCCGGGATTTCCGATTATACCTATCGAGTATTCCTGACCCGTTAAAAACTCCTGAACGAGTATCGAGCGCTGACCGTAGGTATTACGAATCCAATCGATATAGTCTAAGAGTTCCATGGTGTTTGAAACCACCGCATCTTTAGTGATACCCATGCTGCTGTCACCAAAATTTGGTTTGACAAGAGCAGGAAAGGTTGCCGGTAATGTAACCGCAAGGTCTTCATGTCCAAGATAAGATTCCAATGGAACAGGTATTTCCAGAGATTCTGCGACAGCCCTTGTCAGGTTTTTGTCGTAGCAAAGGCCAAGGCATGACGGTCCGGCTCCGGTATATGGAATTTCGAGCATTTCGAGCATTGTCGGGATATGCAGTTCCTTAAAAGGATCATTTCTGAAACCTTCATCACAGAGATTGAAAGCAAAATCCGGCGGATTCATCATCAATGATTTGAGGAGTTTCTGATGGTTGTCAATATATGTAAAATTATACTCGTCAATTTCCTCAAGGGCTTGTTTAAGTCTGTTTACCGTTTCAAAATCTTCCTCATTAAATCTGCCGTCAACTTTAACACGGTCGGGTAATGTTGGATCACCCAGAAGTACAGTGACTTCGGTATATAATGGTGCCGATTTACGTTGAGCTTTTACTTTTCTTTTCGGAGCCTGGGCTGTGAGAATCAGGCGGTGGGCCATCATACCAAGATCCTGGCCTCTTGTGGAATCCGATTGAAATGTTTTGTGAAAACGGATCATACGGTATCCGCAGGATTCGAGAACATCGTAAATCTGATCGCGTGTGTAAAGACGTTCTGCGTAAAATTGGTCGGCAATTACACCTTTTTCCGCATGGCTGATCAACTCACGTGTTACTATACGGTCTTTATCCTGAGTCAGCGCTCGTTCACGGCAAACGAAATGATTTTTGTCTATCCATTCCCACGATCTGTTTTCAAAGTTGCCGTGCATCCATTCTCCGTCGACAATATCCAGAACTATTACACCGTTAGGTACAAGCAGTTGTGCCACATTATTCAGAAGAGCCTCATCATCATCTTTTTGTTCAAAATATCCGAATGAGTTACCGAGTATCATCACGCAGTGAAAATGCTGCCCTTGAAGACGAAACTTACGGGCATCACCTTCATGGAATGAAACCGGTAAATTTTCAGTTTTAGCCCTTTTTCGTGCAAGACGTATCAGATACCGTGAACGATCAACACCCGCAACATGACGAAATCCCCGTCTACCCAGTTCCAGTGAATGGCGGCCTTGCCCGCAGCACAGGTCGAGTATAAAATCATTAGGTTCAAGTGCAGTAACGGTACTGACTAAATCAACTTCACGTATGGTATTTTCAGGATTTTCGACAACATCGCCATCTGTTTTAAGATATAGCGAGTTGAATAATGTTTTCCACCAATCGGATGGAAGGTGACGCTCGAGGTCAGAAACGGGTCCCCATGTTCTGGTTAATACAGGATTATTTTTCGGAGGTTTTTTCTTTTCAGATGCTTTTGATTTTTTATTCATCGTAGATTGCCTTAAGTTATATAGAGAATTTGCGATTAAATGAAAAAATGATTGTGATTATACTATATTTTGTTGAATTGTACAAGATAAAAAATTATAACATTTTTAAAAAATAAAACAAATAAAAAATGATTTGTTTCAAACAACAAATATACCGGGATTGATCTGAAGAAACAAAGCTCCCCGTTTTGTAAAGGGGAGCCTTGTTTATACTTAAGTGTGGGAAATAAGTGATGGCTGTAATGCTAATAAATGGTAGTCATTTACCTGTAAGTTCTATAAAATAACCTTTCTCAAAAAAATCGCATTACTGGAAAAGCGAAAGCACATTTTGCGGTACTGCATTAGCCTGCGCCAACATTGACATACCAGCCTGAGTCAGAATCTGTGACTTGGTGAACGATGTGACCTCTTGTGAAATATCGAGATCACGGATTGTGGATTCGGAACTTGCCAGATTTTCGGCAGCATTGTCAACGCTTGCTACGGTAAATGCAAGCCTGTTCTGTATGGTACCAAGGTCGGAACGGGTACTCGATACACTGTCGATCGCCGTGGTCAATTCATCCAGAGCCGAATTTGCACCGGCCCGTGTCGAAATATCAGAATCGTTCACCGTGAGAGTTGCGGCATCAGCACCGGAAATGGTAAATGAAATTGTATCATTTTCAGTGTTATTTGCCCCGATTTGAAATGTACCGTTATATGTTCCGTCTAAAAGTTTCTGGTTATTATACTCGGCAGCATTTGCAATGCGGGTGATTTCTTCCCTGAGTGACGAAAATTCTGCTTGAAGAGATGTACGATTTGTGTTATCGACCGTATCCGAAGAAGACTGTACTGCGAGTTCACGCATACGACCGAGCATGTTATGGACTTCATTGAGATATCCTTCTGCAGTCTGCACAACATTTTTCGCTTGTTCTGCATTCTGGGAGGCCATTTTGAGACCCTCAACCTGTGACCGTAATCTTTGTGAAATAGCAAGACCTGCACTGTCGTCTGCGGCACGGTTAATTCTCAGACCACTTGAAAGTCTTTCAAGTGAACCCGATAACGCCCTGTCTGTCTGTGATATCAGACGATGTGTGTTCATTGCCGAAATGTTATTGTTAATTCTCAGACTCATACTGATGCCTCCTTTGCAATCATTATACCGGAACAGTATACCTTTGAAAATGTAGTTGTCATTTCCTTTAACAGTAATATGTCCGACCATTTTTTGAACAACACATTACTATCCATTTACCCAAAGTAGCAATAAATGTGCCTTTTAAATTTTTAGTTACATAACATCAATAAAAATAATGACTTAGATGGATTATAGGATTTTTTATAAAGTATGAAAGCAGGCTTTTTGACTGGAATTGTTAAAGTTTGATTGACAATATGCCGAAATAATAACCTGCATACTTGCCTTAATTGAAATGAATATTTGTCCGGAACAGTAAAATATTTATTGTATAATCTCTCAATAATCCACATGAAATTGTATTATGATAGTGTATTGGTGATACAGAATATTGAAGAAAATAATGCGTCAGGTTTTTTATTTTGTAGAGGGAAAGCGAGTATATGTGTGCAGAAAATAAAGTTAATAATTACATGTGGCGAATTAGAGCTTGAATAAAAACAAAAAAAAATGAAAAGTGATCCCTGCGATAAAAATGAGTAATCCTTTTTTCATGGCAAGTGCTCTATCCGTTTTCCATTTTGTGAACAGTGATGATTCTTCAGAATTGTCAGAATATTTTTTCCCCCGAAATTCTCTGAAAAATTGATAGGTTAATATTAACGCTCCCGTAACCCAGATTAATACACATATCATGATAGCGATCTGGAATAAAAATGTGATAAAAAATGTTTTCATACTTGATATTAAGCCCAAAGTGGTTTTTTAAGACAATCATTAATTACACATGCATATTATGGTCTCCTGTAATATATATGGTTTGTGATTTCATGTGTTACTTTCTTTTACTCAGAATGTGGTAAAAATATATAGGAGATAGTAATTCTCCCGTTTAATAATGCCGCGAACTTTCTGTAATTTTAAAGTTTTTTATCTGAAGTAATGAAGAAAAAAAGTAAAAGAGTTGTTGCGATAACTATTAGAGACAGAAATTGTCTTCCGCCAGTGTTTAATGCATGGTACCAGAAGCTGAGAGACCATGAGATTTGCATCGGTACTTGGGGTGCATGGGCGATATAACTTTCCTTTAATTCATATAACAGATGGAATGGAATATCTGTTAAAACAGATACAATTATTAGCGGGCAAGACATGGAAATGACTATCAATTTCTCTTTTTTCGACAAAAAGGGTAATGCCGCAAGAAGAGACAGTACAAGAAGTGGGTGTATATAGAGGGCAAATGTATTGATACCGACTGTTAAGTCTGAAACCGGCCAGGAAATACCTCTTTCATCAGTAAAGTTTTTGTGAGTCCTGATTGTGAAATGAATCTGATGCCTGTGTCGCATTTTGACAAACTCTATTTTTGTTATTTTTCCTTCCGGGTAAATCTTTTCAAATTCATAGGTAATTAACGGTATGAGTGATTTTATATAATACTTACCATAAAACAACAATAACAATGAAACCGCAATGAAAGAAGGAATCAGAAGTAAGACAAATCCGGACATTCTGAATGTACTTTTTTTAAAGGGTTTTTCCATCACTACCAGCAAATTTGTTTATCCAGATAACGAAAAATAATATTCCCGCAAATATTATAAAAGTTTGTCCGACAAAAATATGAAATATATCGAAAAGTTCGGGTTCATGTTTATGTATATAATAAAGCATTATTATGCGACAGAGATTACAGATATATATAAAAATCGTACCGGCAACGATTCCGGCTATTTTTTGCTTAAATCCTGCATAAAATGCAAGAATTGCCGCTGAAATAAGGATAATTCCCTCAATTCCCTCACACCCCTCGCTTATATCTATCGCATGTCCACCGGATCCTATCACAGCTTCCCGTGCAGAGGATTGTTCATGCGGGGTGATGATGTTAATAATATATGATGCGACTTTTGCAGTGAGTATGTTTGTCAATAGAGGTTTTATATAGGGACGGCTGACATGGAACAAAGCCTGTCCGGTTATGAAATACAAGCTGAACAGGAATAAAAATAAAAACTCTTTATGGTGCAAAGAATAAAATGTTTGTTTGTTATGTGCAGGTTCCATAGCATTCGTTAATCCCAAATATCATTTACAGACATCTAATCTGTGCAGTATAAAACCTCAACAAACCTCGGATTAAATTTGTTACCCCATATTCGGTTACTCTTGAATCATAATATTTATGTTTATACGGATTTGCAAGAATAATTGTCAAAGTCAGAAATTTTAATTGAACTGCATGGATATATTTTCCCTGTATACCTGCGATACCGTGAAAAAAATGCCATACTAATTTAAAAATAATTAGTAATGAGTTTTTTAAAAATAATAGCAAGTAATTGATAATATTTAACATAGGTTGCTATTGCTGGATTTGGAATGCTTATTGCAATATTCGAAATAGAAATATTTTCTTATTCTTGATTATTATCCAAATCAGTAATAAGGTATATACTATGAATTTGTGGTACGGTACTATTTTGAGTGTTCTTTTGGTTTTACGGTGTACGTATCCATGTTATGCCCGTAATTCACTTTATAACGTCCGCGCATCACAATGTGATGATGATTCGAAGATGGTGGATATCTATTACGATATTACCGCAGATGATCCATGGGAATGTGATATTTATTATTCGCTAGACGGTGGCATAAATTATGAACATAATATTTCAGGATTTTCCGGTAATCTGGGTAGAGATATAGAACCGGGAGAAGACAGACACATCACTTGGGATGTCTGTTCAAGTCTTCCGGAAATTGATACGGAATGTCACGTCCGTGTGATGGTAACATTCTGGGTCGGATATAAGTCAATTCCTGAAGGTATCAATAAGTCGATTCCGATGAACAGACCTGATTTATTAAAAGAACAAAATATTGAACCTACTGAAGAAGGGGAAAATAAAGAAAACCTTGTAGATTATTTCCAAAAGCGCTGCTGCCACAAATTAATTGTACAATCTGAAAGTCCTCCATTTCGACTTTTGACAGCCGATGAACCCGAAATACCACCGGAACCTGATCCATCAAAAGAACCTGAAGAACCAGGAGAATCAAAGATCATCAATTCATACGATGGAATTGCACATTGCCCGACATTGAACGAATGGGGTATGATAACTTTCATGGTACTTCTGGTATGTATCTCGATTTTGAAGCTGAAGAAGAAGCGTTCACATATCTAAAAATCATGTAGAAAATTAGTCAAATTAGAATTGAGATATTACTACTATTAGACTTAAAATATTTCTCTTTTCCCGCTTCATTGTATAATTTCTTTCAGTTCATTGTATTCAAATATTTAAGACTCCGGGATATTTTGGCGGTAATTTTGAAAGTTCATTTAAAATATTAAGAATAATGTTATTCATAAATACATCGTCATGTTTGAAAAGTGTGAATATATTTGTTCTGTTGATTTCGAATATTTTGCAATTAGTTGAAGTTATTGCAGAAATCATTCGTGGTGCACCGCTGAGAAAACCGATCTCCCCAAAAAAATTAATAGCGGACAAATCAGTGATATGGGCATTGTTTGAATATATTTTAATATGCCCTTCTTTTAGGATATAGAGTGTATTTGATTTATCACCCTGTTTATAAATAATTTCATGACTCGGTATCGTTTTTTCAAAAGAAATGTTACATAACTTAATGTATTGTTTATTCGTGAGTCCTCGTAGGACATTGATTTTTTTAAAAAAATTTATTTTTTGTTTGAAATCCTGTATAGCTGCCCATCTTTCTTTGTCAGTAAGTAATTCTATATCATTTATAGTCTGATCACGGGTAATAGTCTTTAGAAACTCCATACAATGGCCTCCGAAGTGTTGAATTTTAAATTTTTATTTATGAAGTGCAAATCATATGCCAGAATGATTAAGAATGCTATGTTGTTGTTATTAATGGGTATAAGTGTTTTGGTTATATATGAAATAGCCAATATTGCTAACTGCAGAATGTATTTTTTTCCTGCTTAAGGAAAAAAGTTCAACACTAAAGCAAAAAAAAAATAGCATTCGGATTCTATTATTTTGTTTATTTACTATAGAACTTTAAGTGCAAATTGTTACTGTGCAATAAATGGGGCGCTCAATTTTACCTGTGACGAAAATTTGTTTTGTATATTTAACGCGCAGTTAAATCCGGAGGGTGGTATGGTTGACAATATGGTTCAAAATTCGATAAATCGCAGAAAATATCTGAAACATTTAGGTGTTATTGGATTTGGAACGATCGCGATGACAAATACAACCGCGAATACTGACGCCGCTCCGATCACATCCGCAGAATTCGATTACAGGTTTAAAACATTCGGTGCGACTGAAGAAATCAGAATCGGCATGATAGGCACAACCGGTCATACAAGCACAATTTTAGGCGAACTCAATGAAGTAAATAATGTAAAGCTGGTTACATATTCGAATTGTGAAAATTCTAATATAAAACTGCCCGAAAATGTCAGGATTTATAAAGAATATGAAGAAATGCTCGATAAGGAGGATATCGATGTCGTCGGAGTGTGTATGCCGTATTATCTCAATGCAACCGCATCTGTTGCTGTGGCAGAAAAGAAAATACATGTCATAACGGAAAAACCTGTAGCGATCACGATGGCGGATTTGAAAAAACTTCTTGCTGCAGTAAAAAAAAATAAAGTACGGCTTACAACTCTGCTGAGCATGAGGCTCGATCCTCAGTATCAGGCGATTCATAATGCGGTCGCTGAAGGGAAAATAGGGGAGCCCATTCTTGCCACTGCTCAAAAATCTTACCGGTTCGGAGAAAGTCGTCCCGAATTCTATAAAAAAATCGAGACATACGGTGGTACAATTCCCTGGATCGGAATTCATACCCTGGATTATATTCATTATACCACTCAGTTGGATTATACCCGTGTTGTTGCGTTTCAGGGCAATAAAGATCATCCTGACTATCCCGGTTTTCAGGATTATGCCGGTATGTTATTGGAGATGAACAACGGAGGGACCGCAATGGTAAATCTGGACTATCTGCGTCCTGAAACAGCGCCGACACACGGAGATGACCGTCTCAGGATTGTAGGTTCGGAGGGTGTTGTGGAAATAAAGGATTTGGGAGAGAGAGTGGAACTCATTACTTCAACACAAGGGCTATATGATATTGAGTTACCGGCACGAAAATCATTTTTTGCCGATTTTATTTCAGAACTCAGAGGACAGGGGAAACATGTGTTGTCTCCGGAAGAGCCGTTTGAAATGACACGGGTATCTCTGCTTGCCCATCAATCTGCAGTTAACAATACGATAATCAACCTTTAAACGGAGAATATCAAATGCCTTATCAACCTTCTAACAATCGTTACGATACCATGAAATACAACCGATGCGGGAGAAGCGGACTGTTGCTGCCGGCAATATCCCTCGGATTATGGCATAATTTTGGCGATGTAGACACACTCGAAAACTGTCGTTCAATGATACGGCGGGCTTTTGATCTGGGAATAACTCACTTTGACCTTGCGAATAATTACGGGCCACCTCCTGGTTCGGCAGAAGAAAATTTCGGAAAAATTCTGAAATCCGATTTGGCAGGATATCGTGATGAACTCATTATATCCACGAAAGCGGGCTGGAAGATGTGGGATGGCCCTTACGGTGACTGGGGATCAAAGAAATACCTTACTGCAAGTCTGGATCAAAGCCTCAAACGTATGGATATTGATTATGTGGATATCTTTTATTCCCACCGTCCCGATCCTGAGACACCGATTGAAGAAACCATGGGCGCTCTCGATTTAATTGTCAGGCAGGGAAAGGCTCTGTACGCAGGTATTTCTTCGTATAATCCTGAACAGACAAAAAAAGCATCCGTTCTTCTCAAACAGATGGGTACACCTTGCCTTATTCATCAGCCTAAATATTCCATGCTTGAACGGTGGATCGAAGGTGGCCTGCTCGACGTTCTTGAGGATGAAGGCATTGGTTGCATTCCTTTTTGTCCCCTTGCCCAGGGTTTGCTTACGGACAGATATCTGAAAGGTATTCCCGGAGATTCCCGCGCGGCAAAACCATATAGTTTTTTGCCGGGTGACAGAATTACGAAGGCACTACTTACGAAAACAACAAAATTAAATACATTAGCAGAAAAAAGAGGCCAGAGCCTTGCCCAGATGGCTCTGGTTTGGGTTTTAAGAGATCCACGGGTAACCTCTGCACTTATCGGCGCCAGTAAAGTACAACAAATCGAACAAAACGTGGCTGCACTTGAAAATCCTGAATTCTCTGCGGAAGAATTAAAAGAAATTGACGATATTTTACAATAGAATTCCACAGGGGGTTTGACGTATGAATAGATGCTGCAGATCGAGATTTTTTTATCTGCTCCTTTTTTTTATCAGTTGTATTTTCACTTCTTGTTCAAAGGAAAATGGATCAAAATCGGAATACAACGAAAAAACCTATTACTCTGCAAAGGTTCGGCAAGAGTTTTTACATGCATGGAACGCATACAAGAAGTATGCATGGGGTCATGACGCTCTCAAACCCCTGAGTAAAAGCTATCACGACTGGTATGCCGAATCGTTTTTGATGACACCGGTCGATGCATTCGATACCATGAAAATTATGAGGCTCGACAAGGAAGCAGATGACGCGAAAGCTCTGATTTTTGAGCGCCTATCTTTTGATAAAGATATTATGGTGCAAAATTTTGAGATAACCATTCGCCTTCTGGGAGGTTTGATAGCTGATTTCCAAATCGATGGCGATGAGAGGTTTCTCAGGCTTGCCGAAGACCTGGGTAACCGGTTGCTGTCTGCATTTGATTCTCCGACCGGAATGCCCTATGTCAGAGTTAATCTGAAGACAGGAGAAACGTCAGGAGAAATTAATAATCCGGCAGAAATAGGAACACTGCTTATAGAATTTGGTACCCTTAGTGAACTGACCGGAAATCCGGTATATTATAACAAGGCAAAACGTGCTTTAACCGAACTGTACAAACGCCGGTCGAAAATAGGTTTGGTAGGAACAACAATTAATGTTGAAACAGGAGAGTGGATCGACAAAAACAGTCACCTGAGCGGTATGATCGATTCATATTATGAATATCTACTGAAGTCATGGCTGCTGTTCGGCGATGAGGAATGTAAGGAAATGTGGGATTCGAGTATCACAGCTATAAATACCTATCTATCCGATGAGACGGAGAACGGTTTCTGGTACGGATATGTCGATATGAATACCGGAAAACGTACCGCTACAAAATTTGGCGCGCTGGACGGCTTTTTCCCTGCAGTACTGGTGCTTTCCGGTGATCTTGACCGAGCCGTAAAATTACAAACATCATGTTATGCCATGTGGAATTTATATGGTATCGTTCCCGAACAGATCGATTATATGGTACAAAAAGCGACTGCAGAATATTATGTGCTGCGGCCTGAAATAATTGAGTCGGCATATTATCTCTATCATTATACAGGTGATGAAAAATACCGTAAAATGGGCGAAACATTTTTACAAAGTCTGATAATATACTGCAGGACAGACGAAGGTTACGCCGCTTTGAAAAGTGTGGTAACAAAAGAAAAAGAGGATAGCATGGAAAGTTTTTTCCTTGCCGAAACCCTTAAATATTTATATCTGCTTTTTGCGCCTGCCGAAACACTTGATTTCGATAAGGTCATTTTCAATACCGAAGCGCATCCGATTCGAAAAACCTGGGATTAGCAAATCAATTAACTATTACGGACATTATTCAGTTGAAAAAGAAACACATCAAAACCAATGCAGTCAGAATACTGGAAAAATACGGTATTACTTATGATCTACGCACATATGAAGTTGACGAAAGTGATTTGAGCGGTTTACATGTAGCCGAAGCAATCGGGTTGCCTCCGGCGCAGGTTTTTAAAACTCTTGTGGTAAAAGGCGATAAAACCGGAATTTTCATGTGCTGTATTCCCACTGATTCGGAATTGGATTTGAAGGAATGTGCAAAAATCAGCGGTAACAAAAAAATCGATCTGGTTCCGGTCAGAGAGATTCAATCACTGACAGGTTACATAAGAGGCGGAGTATCCCCGGTCGGAACAAAAAAGAGTTATATGGTATATGTCGATTCCAGCGCGTACAAGTGGCCGGTAATTTCGTTGAGCGCCGGTGTCAGGGGATGTCAAATGCTTGTCGATCCAGTAAAATTAGCGCTTGTGATCGATGTGAAAAGTTATGAAATTAAGAGGTAACAGAAAAACATATGAAAAAAATCACCCCTTTAATTTCCCCCTTATTAAATGGGGAAAACTACCGATTTCTTATTATTGTACCGGATTGACAGGATGTAAAAATTCGGGGGATGTCACGTATCACTGTGATGCGCAGCATTGCAGCGTAAAGTAGTGACAGGTGGATCAAAAATTTATTTGACCTGATTGCCAACTATTTTGCCAGGCTTTTTAAAAAAAGACGCAGAAAAGGATATATTTTGTGAGCAAAGAGAGTATTTATTTCCACCTGGGTAAACGTATCGGATACTGGTATGCATCGAACAGGCATAATCTGCATCGAAAACTAATAGCAGGGCTGCTGAGCAGAATTCCCGGTGGAAAATGGCTCTCCAGATTTATGTAAATTCACCATGAATGTGCCGAATTAACAGAAAATAACTTCATACCCTTCATGATAAAAAAAATTGACAATCCGATGACCTTATTTTTTTATTGTCTGGCGATCCCCCAAAAACCACGATAATGAAGTATATAACCTATTGTAAAATAAGGAGA
>JAFGMP010000262.1 GCA_016927495.1 Candidatus Latescibacterota bacterium
TGTGACCGGAAGCCTGCCTGCGGGATTATAATCGCCGAACAGCACATCTGCAAGCGCTGTTCCTGCTGCCTGTCCGGGATACCATGCCTCTACAATAGCCGGAATATGTTCATCCGCCCAGTTGATTGCGACGGCGCTGCCGTTCAGGATTACCAAAACAACCGGTTTACCGAGCGCATGTATTTTTTTCATGAGGTTTTCCTGTACTTCGGGTAGTTTGATGTCGAGCCTGTCTCCTCCCTCGAAACCCTCAATATGAATTTTCATTTCCTCGCCTTCGAGACGCGGTGACAATCCCATCACCATAATAACCGCATCGGACTCCTGTGCAGCTTGCAGCGCTTCCTGTTCATAGTTACGGCCCGGCACCGACCATAACATCTTCATATGCGCGTCACCCTCCCTGTCATAATACTCGACTTTAATTTCATAGGATATACCCGCTTCGAGAGTTACCTGTTCGTAAACGGTGCTCGGGTGATATATGCTGTCGAAAACAAGGAGTTGTTTGCCGTTAAAATGTACTCTGAACCCGGTATAACCGTTTGCGCCGATGTTGTATGTACCGGTGACCGGGGGCACAAGATATCCTGACCACCGTACGCCGAAATTGTCATCATCGAAACCTTCGACCGGAGCGCTGTCCCACCAGCGGGCATCGATGTTTTTTTCGGTACGGGTCAAAACCGGATTGCCTTTAAAGTCACGGTTATCAAAATATTCCGCTTTCAGGCCGTTGTTTTCCCTGTCTGCGGAAGTATAATATGCAGATGCCGTTATTACATCGAACATGGGAAAATTTTTTGCCAGTTCACATCCGGGAGCATATATGACATTCGTGTTTTTGGAGACTTTCTCCTTTATACCGCGCAGAGGTGTGACCGGATCGACCGGATTGCCGTTGTAATTACCGAGCAGCACCTCGATATCATTCGCATTCGGTCCGATAACGGCTATGGTGCCGATGTTTTTGCTGAGCGGCAGAACATCGCCCTCGTTTTTCAGCAGCACTATCGATTTACGGGCGGCCTCAAGCGCAAGTTCCCGGTGTTTTTTGCAATCAACGACATCGTACGGAATTTGAGCATAAGGGACTTTCCCCGGATCGTCGAACATACCGAGTTTAAACCGTGCAGTGAACAGCCGTTTAACCGAAACATCGATTTCTTCTTCGGTAATCAGTCCGAGCCTGACCGCCTCGGTAAGGTTTTCATATACGGTGCCGCAATTCAGGTCGCAGCCCGCTTTAACCGCCACAGCGGCAGCCTCAGGTGATGTATCGACAATCCTGTGGTTTTTATATATATCATAAATAGCTCCGCAATCCGATACAACGTAACCTTCAAATCCCCATTGTTTTCTGAGAATTTCTTTCAGGAGCTTTTCGTTGGCGCAGCAGGCCTCACCCATATACCTGTTGTAAGCGCCCATGACCGAATATGCGCCGCCTTCCTCGATGCTCATCTGAAAATGCGGCAGGTATGTCTCCCAAAGGTCACGTTCATCGGTAATGGCATTAAATGTGTGACGGTTCGGCTCAGGTCCGCTGTGTACGGCAAAATGTTTTGAAGTCGCAACAACTTTCAGGTATTGCGGATCGTCGCCTTGTAAACCTTTCACAAATTCAACGGCCAGCTTTCCCGTCAGGTACGGGTCTTCACCATAGGTTTCCATACCTCGTCCCCATCGCGGATCGCGGAAAATGTTTATATTGGGAGACCAGAAGGTCAAACCCTGATACATGCCGCGTTTACCCTTACGGAGAAAATCATGATGTTTTGCACGGGCCTCATCGGAAACGGCGACGGCAAAACGTCTCATCATGTCGGTATCCCAAGTTGCTGCCAGGCCTATTGCCTGCGGAAAAACCGTAGCTTTCCCGGCACGCGCCACACCGTGTAGGCACTCATTCCACCAGTCATACTCAGGGACACCGAGACGGTCGATGGCAGGAGCGCTGTTAATCATCTGAGACACCTTTTCTTCAAGTGTCATCCGTGATACCAGGTCATCAACCCTGCGGTCGACAGAAAGCGACATATCGAGGAAGGGTAATGAAGCTGTGACGTTTTGCCCCAATACCTGAGCCAAACACAGCGGCAAACATACTATGGCAATTAACGCAGTTATGTATAACTGACAGCCTGAAATCATGTTATGGAATTCTCCTTTTCTCCATGAATAATTAGGGTCATACTTTCAGGAATATTTTTTTACTGTACAGAAAATACAGGAACAGCCATTTTACCAAAAATACACAGGCTATCATAAACGCCGGCCTGAGATCGCCCATGAAACCTGCCAAACCGCCTACAAAAAATTTGGTAATATCACCAAAATCGATGATACGTTGCGCCATGTATATCGTGATGGGATTGAGTCCAATGATGATAAATGGGAATGCCCATTTTTTTAAACCCCTAATGTCAATTATCCAGTAAAAGACTCCTAAAAGTATCATACTCCATCCGGCGGCAAACAGCACATAGGAACTCGACCAGACGAGCTTGTTTATGGGGAAAATAAAATTCCAGAGAATCGCCGCAACAAGGCTGACAACCCCGGCGATAATTAGCCATTGAACCTTTTTTGCCGGAGAAGATACCGATCTGAGCCAGTGGCCGCATAAAACACCGATTAGCGTTGTCGAAATGGCCGGAATCGTGCTCAATAATCCTTCATTATCACCGAACTCGAAACAACAGAACTTACCGGGAAGCAAAAGCCTGTCGACATATGAAGCCAGGTTGCCCTCCGGTGTGATTTGTCCGGCGCCAAAACCGGGTACCGGAATATACTTCATCGCCGCGCAATACAGTATCAGGATAGAACCCGCCCAAATAGCCTGGTTTTTTATTCCGGTGTTCATTACAATCAGGGATGTGAAAAAATAACAGAGAGCGATACGCTGCAAAACTCCGGCATATCTAAGCGATTCAAATTCAAAGTTAAGAATACCGTTAAAGAGAAGTCCCAATACTAACAACAATACCGACCGTAAAATTATATGTTTATATAATGTCGTTCGGGAATCGCCACGGTCAAGTCTTTTGGTTATCGAAAATGGCAGACAGAGCCCGACAATAAACAGAAAAAGAGGGAAAATCAGATCCTCAAACCTGAATCCGTCCCATTCGGCATGATGAAACTGATGGGCAAGCGCAGTAAAAAAAGGTATATCAAACCATTTGAAAAGAGCCCGAAAAAATCCGTCTCCGCCAATAATCCAGAACATGTCAAAACCACGAAGAGCATCAATTGATACGATACGGCCTGACGGTATGGTATCTGTTGTCGATGGCATATGTATTTCTCCCGGTTAAAATATTGAATGATATGCTGTATAAATGTAAATGAAGAACGCATATTCAGAAAATAGTATCCAGTATTATATCTCCGTTAGTTCGTCGATAATTACCTGCGCGCATAAAGCAAGAAAAGCTACTTCCTGCAGATATGTTTCTTCAGCTTTATGTGTCGAAGTGATAAATGTATGTATTGCCATCGAAGCCGCATCGATTTTTCTGTTATTGAAATATTGCTGAGTAATATAATAATGCAGTGAAAGGAAATTTTCATATAAATTTTGAGTATTCTTTTCCTGACAGGAATTCAACATTGCTTCAATATACGGATAAATTTTTTTAGCTTTATCATTACGTATCTTTTCAAGTTTTTTATAATTGCTTTCAAAATATTCTTCTATGCTTAATTCCATGTTCTCTTTGCCGGAAGAAATCACTGCGTAATACTCATTTCCCTTGCCGAATATCATGGCAATCGCATTCAGAATTTGAACACGAATTCTTGAGGATTTGAACATGTTATAACGTTGAAGCAGTATCTTGATAGCATCAAGGCTGTGTCTTTCTCCTACAGTTTTAACGATTGCCAAAAACGTAATAGGATTTGTTTCCTTATACAGCAAATCCATGAGTTTATTATCGATATTCCCCCCGGGGAAACTACCCAGCGACCGCACCGCTGAAGCACGTACCGCAGGATTTGGATCATCTATTGCGCTCCATAAGGCATCGGCAGATTCCTGGGTATTAATCATCCCGAGAGCCTGGGATGCCTCGATTTTTATATCGGATTCCGGATCGGAAATAATGTCGGCCAGAGGTGAAGCCGCTTCCTTGAGTTTTGTTTCTCCTATGCTGGATGCTGCCTGGCGTCTGACAACAGGGCTGATATCGGTAAGAGATCCGACGAGGGTTTCCAATGCCATGGCGCTTCCCGATTTACCGAGTTTTTCCAGCGCCACTGCTCTCGGCTCCTCACGCTGCGATTTTTCGAGCACGAACATATTATATGCAAGCGATAAAGGATTTCGCCTGAAAATCTGGTCGACGAGAACTGTTGCGGAAACAGTTCCGGTTACTCTTAGTTTTGACAGCAGGACAAAAGATAAACCATAAAAAAGGCTGACTGTCAACAGTGCAATCTTAATATTCATGATGTTAAAATATCCGACTGAGAAATGAATTTCCTTAAACATGTTTATGCAGATCGAACCGATTTTTGGCCCGATAGCCATCGATAAAAAGACTATCACAGACCAGCACACAAGATATGCGGGTGAACGTTCGTCTTTGGGAATCATGGCGAACAAGTGGGTGCTTGCCCCGAGAATTACACAGGAAACACAAAGACCGTAAATCATCATTGCCGGTATCAGAATAATCTGGGTGTATTGTTCGATAGTAAACCAGACAAACGGTAAAATAATAAGCGGTATCAGACAGAACAGTATAACGGATTTTGCACCGAATTTATGAATATATCGTGGCCATAGCGCATAACCGGCAAGCATCATGAAAAACTGGCAATTCTGGTAAAATGCTACCTGCGTAAAAGACAATTTCAACTCACGTATCATAAACACATTGAGATTGGGAAGAGCATTGTAGTAACCTATGGACCACATACCGTAAAAAAGACAGAA